>NZ_JBQQEZ010000003.1:0-242716 GCF_052258425.1 Psychrobacter sp. T6-4 | reverse complement strand
AAGGACTAAGCCCTGTACAGTACAGAACTCAGTCCTTGTTATAAACTTAAACCGTCCAAGTTTCGGGGGGCAGTTCAATAAGAGCCGCTTTTTTGTGCTTAACGATATTTGTATTTAATGATCAAGATCAACGATTAGGCACTGTTAAGCGCTGTCCGCGTTGTAGCATGGTGTCTGCTGCGATATCATTCATATCTGCAAGCTCTTGTGTCGATACGCCGTACTTGCGTGCAAGTCCAATCAAGCTATCGCCTGAACCTACAGTATAGCTGACAGTCACTTTGGGTACTTTAATTGTCTGTCCGCGCTGCAACTGAGCATTACTAGCGATATTATTAGTCGCCGCTAAGTCCTCAACTGATACGCCAAAGCGGCGTGCCAATGCAATCAAGCCATCGCCTGATTGTACTTTGTAATTCTCAGTATTGTTAAGCTTCTTACCACTACTGCTCGTTGCGGTGCTGCTAGTGCTATTACTGCTACTAGCACTGCTTGGAGCGCTACCTTTGGCGGGAATCGTAATCGTACGTCCTCTGATGAGATTGGATCTTGTGGTCAAGTTATTGGCAGCAGCCAATTCACTTAAGCCGATATTATAACGATTAGCGACGCCTGTTAGCGTGTCGCCAGATTGAACCTTGTAGCTTACAGGTTTGTCATTTAGCTGACGCTCGACTGTGTCCTTTGACACCGGTACTTTAATCGTCTGACCACGTTGCAAGCGTGCACGCGCATCAAAACTACTATTAACAGCTGCAATTTCGCTAGCACTCACATCCAAGCTATTAGCAATACCGATCAAGGTCTCACCTGACTTTACCGTATAGTTCGTTGTAGACACTGAGCTATTACTAGTGGTGTCGTTGCTGCGATTTGTGCTCACATTGGCGCTCGCTGGAACGACTAGTCTTTGACCGACATATAGAGAGTCTGTAGTGCTCAGTCCGTTTAGGTTAGCCAGTGTTGACGTTGGAATATTAAACTGACGCGCTAAGGCAATAAGGCCATCGCCCGATTTGACTGTATAGCTCTTGGTCGGTATTTTCGATGAGCTGCTCGATGAGCCACTAGATCTAGTCGATGGCGCAGCAGGTGTACTCTCAGGCGCTTTTACTTTGCCCGGGACAAGCCAGAGCTTTTGCCCTATGAGTAGATCAGCGCGGCTGCTTAGATTATTGTAAGTGGCTAGCTGGGTCACTGACATATCAAAACGGTTGGCGGTACCTATGAGCGTATCGCCGCTTTGTACCACGTAACTCTCAGGCTGGCTGGCAGTCTCACTGCTACTGCTAATAGGCGCGATAGTTTTGGCGTTATAAAGGTACAAGGTGCTACCCGATAATAGATTAGCACTTGGGTCAATCTGGTTCCATTGTGCAATATCACGCCAGTTTAGCCCAGCGCGGCTGGCGATGTTAGAGAGCGTATCGCCGCGTTTGACAGTATAGGTGCTGCGTGTACCCTGCGGTTTTGCTTTGCTAGGTTTAGTACTTGCGCCTGATGAAAAGGTGATTTTCTTCTCTTTACCGCTCGCCTCTAATATAGACTGCTGCGTCTGTATCGCGGACAACTTGATGTTGCCATCGACCGGACTGATCGCTTGGCTGACTTCATTAGTCTGTCTTTGAATTTGGCTGGCAATAAAGTCGCGCTCTTCTTTAGTCAGTGGCGGCTCTTGGACGATCGTATTGTTACTGGTAATTGACGCTGATGTAGTCGGCAAGCTATTACTGCTTTGTAGTTCAGCATTGATTTTTTTGGTCTCATTGCTGGTAATCGCAGGCTCAGTACGTAGCGAGGTGTTATTGCTATATACAGAGCTACTAGTAGGCGTAACCGATGGCGAGATATAACTGGTCGTCTGCTGCGGCACCGTAGCACTTGCAGCATAGTCAGCCAAACCGCTGCCAGTAGATGGCAAAGACGAGCTAGTATAGGGCTGATTATTATAGCTTGGCGTCGCAGGCGTCGTTGCAGCGATCACATTGCTGCTACCATTACCTCTTAGGGTACTAAGTTTAGCATCGATATTGCTATCGACATCGTTTGGAATGACTACGCGCTGCGGGCCTGATTGATCAATTCGACCTGAGATAAGCGCAGTATTGAGGCGCTCAAGCTCATCATAGCTCACGCCTGTCACTTGCGCGACTTCTGCTAGGCTTACCCCATAATTGACAGGAACGCTGCGAAAATGCTGACGGTTAGCGATAGCTGGCAAGTACACGCCATACTGCTCAGGCTTTGAGACGATCTCAGCAACGGCTAAGAAACGCGGTACATAGTTCATGGTCTCTGTCGGTAGTCTGAGCGACCAGTAGTCCGTTGGCAAGCCTTGAGCCGCATTGGCATCGATAGCTTTTTGAATACGGCCTGGACCTGCGTTATAAGAGGCCAGTGCTAGCTCCCAGCTGCCGAACTGATTGTATAGTGCGGTCAAAAAGTCGTAAGCGGCGCGCGTCGATTCAATGACATCGCGGCGCCCGTCATAGGTGCTGCTTTGGTTAAGACCGTAGATACGACCTGTACTTGGAATAAACTGCCACATGCCAGCGGCGGCAGCGCTACTGGTCGCGCCTGGATCATAGGAGCTCTCAATGATAGGCAATAGGGCAAGCTCGGTTGGAATATTGCGGCGCTCAGCTTCTCGTACAGTATGATACAGGTAGCGGCTTGAGCGCGCAGTCAAACGATTAAGATAGTCTTGGCGACTGGTGAACCAGCCCTTTTGCGCCTCAATACGCTGATTGTAGATCGGCTGACCCATATTCATGCGGTAGCCTGCGCGCAGACGATTCCACAAATCACCATATTGCTGAATCACCAGTTTATTGCCCTCAACCATCGTCATATCAGTGGCTTCTAACAAGTCCGCTAGCTCATCTAAACTCTCAGCATCTAAATATGCGGTCGAATAATCAGTGCTACTTGGCGCTGTATTCACCGTAGGCTGCGTAGCGGGTTGTTTATTGATAACAGGTTTCGTAGTTGCTCCCGTATTTTTTACCGTTGATGTGTTACTACAAGCGCTAATAAGCAGAGTCGATACCGCAAGCGCCAAAGGTAGAGCGATAAATGAGCGAGATTTTGAGGACACAGTAGACATGATGAGGGGTGCTTCCTAACGATATGAGAAAAATAAAGGAGAATGACAGTATAGTATGCAATATAGACTAAAAACCAGTAGCAGAGTAAAGATAGTGCTTAGATTTTTAATACCACTTAAATATTGAGTAGTGCCTTGTAATCAGTACCCAGATATAAAATAGGTTTGACGAAGTCATGACTTTATATCATGTTCAACGAGAATAGCGCAAATTTGACTAATAGCTAATATTTTATAAAAAAACCACTGACTTGAGTCAATGGCGTATTTGAGCACTTGATAACATGTGCTACATAAACATTCATTTAGGATTTAACTACACTTTAAAGAATAATCACTATAATTAATAATCACTTTAATTAATAATCGCTTTAATTAATAGTCACTTGCGATACTGCACGTAACAACAAGGCATTACCCGTTGACAAGGTCAAAGTCACTCGTGAATTGGTCACAAATGAAACGTCTTTGCCATCCTTAACCCAGCTCTCAGTCGTCGTCACATTCGCGCGAGCCTGCTCACCGGTCGTCACGATATTATCGATAGTAATGTCATAACGGTAGTTTGAGGTCTGATTCCAGCTATTTTGCAGAAGCTTTAGATAGGCATCTTTATCTAAGCTGGTAGTTTTACCTTTTCTAGATAAAGAGATAAGCGCATCATCAGCAACCAAACGCGATACTTGGCTGATGTTTTTATTATTTGCCGAAGCCTTCATTGATGAAGCATAGTTCTGTACCAAGGCCTCGGTCATAGTAGCGGCCTGCGCACTGATGCTTACTGTACTTGCTAGCACGGCGGCTGCTGCCACGCTTGAGCTTTTAATTAATAAAGCAAGCAAGCTTTTATCCCAGAATCTTTTCATGGTCATCCTTAGTGTTTTATATTCTTTTGATTAATAGCTTTAGCCTAGCACTCAATTCTCACAGTCATGTAACAAGCTGTGTGCTTCTTCGCAGTATTATCTGTTACTTAAAGCTAAGTCAGTGATTAGGCAGTGAGCGATTAAGCTCTAGTCTCACCAATACCACTGCTGTCATCATCTTGCTCATCATCACTGATCTTCATACCCAAACGCTCAACTCGGCGATCCATCATCTGTCTTGCCAAGGCTTGCATATCTTCGACGCGATCGATCTCATCGACAATCTCAAGTCCAAGCAGAGTTTCAAAAACATCCTCTAAGGTGACAAGGCCTTTGACCTCGCCATACTCACCAACAGTGACCGCAATATGAATACGGTTTTTGAGCATAAGCTCTAATAGATCAAACAGTTTCATCTTTGAGAAGACAAAAGTGATATCACGTTTAAACTGTGTTAAGGGCTTGTGCATCGCATGATTGACTTTGGCAAGTAGCATATCTGTCTTTAGCACAAAACCTGTAATATTATCCAAATCTTCATCATAAATAGGCAGACGTGAAAAGGTCAATTTGGGTCTATCGACCAAAAGCTCAGCAACGGTCTTTTTTTGCTCAAAGGCGAGCATCACTGAACGCGGCGTCATAATGTCTTCGACTTTAATCGCACCAAAGGCTAATAAGTTGCGAATGATTCGTGATTCAAGTGGATCAATCTGCCCTGACTCTTCGCCGATACTGGCTAGTGCCGCAAACTCTCGGCGGCTAAAGACGTTGGCTTCTTTACCGCGAACCAGCAACTTGGTCAATTTTTCTGATATCCATATCAGCGGATATAAAAGCACAATAATACCGCGTACAAACAGAGCCACTATGCCGCTCAGTTGACGCCAGTACACAGTACCAAGAGTCTTTGGGATAATCTCTGATAAGAACAAAATCGCTAGAGTCATCACCCCTGAAAACAGACCGAACCAAGTGCTACCAAATACAATCGTTGCCTGCGCACCCGCACCGATGGAGCCTAAAGTATGCGCAACCGTGTTCAAGGTCAAAATAGCGGCAAGCGACTGATCGATATTATCGACTTTAAGACGCTTGAGCATGGCTGCTTTTTTGGGATTACGCTCTTGCACATCTGCAATAAAAGACGGCGTCATACTCAAAAGAACGGACTCTGCAAGCGAGCACAAAAACGAGATACCAATAGCAATAGCCACAAAGAGTATGAGTAAAGCAATACTCGTCGCTGTCGGCGCTGCTGTAGCCGCAGATGCTGTCGTTGCCGCCGCCGCTAGCACGGACTGCGGAGCTAGCGCGAGCAAGGCTACAGCCAGCATCACTGCTCGTTTGCTGCTAGAAAAGATGAGCCTGTTTATCGGCTCAGGTTCTTCGGGGACGTCATTCTCGCGCGCTTGCGGATGACTGATCGTAGAGACAAACATAGATATGGTGGACAAGTTAGGTAACCTAAACAAATGAGAAAAAGGAGCATAATGAGTTATGCTAAACGATAATGATAGTAGCACCGTTAGTGGCTTTTCACAATAACAGGCACTTGTTTTTGATGGTACCTGCCGCATATAAATTCAATAGTTAGCGCTAGCACTTTTAAAAGATTTTGGGCTTACCAAAGTCTTATAACGACAAGCCTAATGATTTCAATACTACTATGTGTGCCACTGTATTTTAGTGTTTCATCTTAATTAACTTTGGACGGATATCACTGTTATTTTGACTTTATATAATAGGTGTTTTTTGCACCAAGCAGATTTATACCTTGTACAGTCAATGAACGATAACATCGATAGTAGTTAAAATACGCACTTGCTTAGGTGAAATAATGCCAAGCCTATGATAAACAGTTACCAAGTCAAAGATTTTTTGTTACTATGCGTTTAATTTTATTATTGTGCTCAAATCTTTATCGTTAGTTAATCACTGAGAGAAATTATGAACTTTTTTATCCAATCTGCTCATGCCGCTGAAGCTGGCGCCGCTGGTGGTGCTTCACTATTTGGTCAGATCCTACTGCCCGTTGCGTTCTTTGCTATTTTTTACTTCTTAGTTATTCGCCCGCAGTCAAAGCGTACCAAAGAGCATCGCGCGATGGTTAGTGCTTTGACCGTTGGTAGTGAGATTATCTTTGCTGGTGGTTTGATGGGCCGTATCAAGCACTTAGAAGGTGACTATGCTGTTGTAAGCTTAAACAACAACACTGATGTCAAAGTGCAGCGCGCTTCTGTTATTTCAGTCTTGCCTGCTGGCACTATTGAGAGCGTATAACCTTTAGTTATTAAATGTGCACTATTACATAGAAGTGACCGCTTCAACGGTCACTTTTGTGCGCTTGAGCTCACAATAGGCACACAAGTTGTCTAACCCATTATGTTATCAACTTTAAGAAGTGATTATGCAATATCCCGCTTGGAAATACCTGATCATTACCGTCGTGCTTATCATAGCCGGTCTATATGCAGCCCCAAACCTTTATCCTGATGAACCTGCCGTACAGATAACTAGTGCGGCTGCAGGTACTCAGCTGTCTGAGGGTATCTTGACAGAGTCTGAGAGTCTGCTTGAGTCAGCTGGTATCGACTACCATAATGGTACGTTTGAAGGTAACAGTGCGCTTATACGTCTCGATAATCCAACCACGCAGCTCAAAGCGCAAGAGGTGCTTAAGCAGAACTTGAGTGAGGATTATGTCGTAGCCCTAAACTTAGCGCAAACGACGCCGCAGTGGCTGCGTGATATCGGGGCAAAGCCCATGAAGCTTGGGCTAGATTTGCGCGGCGGGGTGCGCTTTGTACTCGAAGTCGATATGGATAAGGCATTAGAGCAGCGCTTAACTAGTGCTAGCCGTGATATGCGCCGTGAATTGCGTGCTGAGCGCGTGGCGGTCACAGGTATTAAAACGGATGGTCTTAATATCGTATTGCACTTTGCTGATACCGATAGCCGTAATCGCGCGCAAAACATCTTGCAAGGCTCGATGGGTAACACTTTTAATCTGCAATCGTCTATCGATGAGCAAGGCCCTGCCTTAGTCATGTCATACAACGATGCTACTATCGATGAGATCAATAGTTACGCGGTCAATCAAAACTTGACGACTCTGCGTAATCGTATCGCAGAGCTTGGCGTGACTGAGGCTTTGGTTCAATCGCAAGGCGCTAGCCGTATCGTTGTTGAGTTACCAGGGGTACAAGATACCGCCGAAGCTAAGCGTGTACTTGGTCGTACGGCCAATCTTGAGTTTCGCCTGGTTGCTGAAGGTAGTGAGACTTATACGGGCGGTATTCCGCCTGCGGGTACCGAAGCCTTCCCGTTTGAGAGCTTAGATGGTCCGCCTGTGTTATTAGAGCGTCAAGCGATTGTCACAGGGGACAAGGTCACCAACGCGCAAACAGGTGTGGACGAGAGCGGTATGCCTGAGGTCAGTATTACTTTGGACAGCGCTGGCGGTAGGCTCATGCAAAACGCCACGCGCACCGCTGTTGGTAATCAGATGGCGGTTTTGTTTATTGAAAATAAGCAAAGAATCACTTATGAAGAAGATGCAGCGACTGGCGAGATGGTAGAGATACGTACGCCGTATGCCGAGACCAAAGTCATCAACCGTGCTAACATTCAGGCCGTTTTGGGTTCATCCTTTCGTATTACTGGACTCGATAGCAGTGCTGAAGCCGCTGAATTAGCCCTATTACTACGCTCAGGTGCCCTTGCCGCACCGATGTATTTCGTCGAAGAGCGCACCATTGGTCCGTCACTAGGACAAGAAAACATCGAAAAGGGTCTGTTTTCAACGCAAGTGGGTTATCTGCTAGTCTTCGCCTTTATGATTATCTTTTATCGTCTATTTGGGGTCATTGCTAATGTGGCGCTGGCGATTAACGTTATTATTATTATCGCTATTATGTCGATATTAGGCTCGTCGCTGACTCTGCCTGGTATTGCCGGTATCGTCTTGACTATAGGTATGGCGGTCGATGCCAACGTGCTGATCTTTGAGCGCATACGCGAGGAACTGGCAAATGGGGTGCGGCCAAAATCTGCTATCGTGGCAGGTTTTGATCGCGCCTTTAGTAGTATTTTTGATGCCAATATCACAACCCTACTGGTTGCTTTTATTCTATTCGCCATCGGTACAGGCCCTATCAAAGGCTTTGCCATCACTTTAGCTATCGGTATCGTCAGCTCGTTATTTACGGCGATTTTGGTCACGCGCGCGCTGGTTCAAATTGCTTATGGCAAGCGCAAATCAATCAAACGTCTGAGCATCGGTTAGGAGAATACTATGGCGATTAATGATAACAATAACCCAGAGAACAATAACACGCCAACCTCTGGTAGTTCAGGCAGTGGCTCTAGCAATGATCCGAATAAACGCCGCCGCAACCGCAATAAGCCGCGCCGTGATGGTAAAGGCAGCAATACCCAAAAAAGCAGTCGTATTAATGACAGCGACACTACTGATAAGCTCGATAAAGGCAACTCCAAAAAACAGTCACGCCGCGTAGGTTCTGCATTAGCCGCGCAAACGCCTGACCTTGTCAAAGACGAGCCGATAAGTGCTCATGATAGCGCCGCTGAAGATGCTGCAGCACAGGCTGAAGGCGGTATCAAAGCCGTTGGTAATCAGCGTATTATCCCCTTTATGAAGATAGAAAAGCCGATGGCACTATTGTCTTTATTTATGGTGATTGCCAGTATTATAGCCATCGCCGTTAATGGTCTAAACTTAGGGCTTGATTTCACCGGCGGCGTATCCGCTGATGTGCGCTATGAGCAGCCTGTTGAACAGATCGATGTGGTACAGGCACTAGCTAGTAATGGCTTTGATGATGCGGTAGTGCAGTATTTAGGCACGCGTGAGGAGCTACTCGTACGCCTGCCCCCTCAGTCTGATAATATCGATGGACTGAGCACTAGCCTTACTCAAGCTCTAGCCTTGCCAAGTAACACGGCTGAGATTAGTAACGTCAACATCATTGGTAGTCAGGTCGGTAACGAGGTTTATTTAAACTCAGTTATGGCTTTGGCGTTAGCCCTACTATGTATGCTTGGTTACGTTGCCTTGCGCTTTCAGTTTAAGCTCTCTCTTGGTGCGGTGCTCTCACTATTTCATGATGCGGTGGTGACTATCGGTGTCTTTGCGCTATTTGGTCTGCCCTTTGATTTGACTGTGCTGGCGGCAATTTTGGCATTAATTGGTTATTCACTCAACGATACGATCGTCGTTTATGACCGTATCCGTGAGAACTTTCGCCGCGTACGTGGTATCACGCCAAGCCAGACGGTTGACTTATCGCTCACAGAGACGCTACGCCGTACTATTATGACCATCTCAACGGTGCTTTTGGTCGTGCTAGCCATGATGTTCTTGGGCGGTGATGGCCTCTATTGGTTCTCGGTAGCATTGTTTATCGGTCTGCTGGCAGGTACCTACTCCTCTACTTATATCGCAAGCTCTATCCCGCTACGTATGGGTCTATCGCGCGATGATTTTGTGGTCAAAGTAAAACCTGAGTTTGAAGAAGAGATTGTTACCTTTAATGATCCTAAAATGTTCGAACAGGATTAAAGGTAGACTAAGCCTCAATTTAAGTCATTAGAATCAAAAATAGACTTAAATTAAGGCTTCGCCAAAACGTTAGATAAAAGCACCTAACTCATCATCATGAGTGTTGGGTGCTTTTATTTTTAAGTGCTTTAGTGAATGAATGTGCTAGCTTGTCAGTTTCAGCTCAATTATAAGCATTACGTATACGCTAAGTATAAGTGACCTCCTATGTCGATGCCCTCTTCCAATCACACGCCGGCAAACCCGCCTATTGATACCCGCTATGCGCATATCATTGCGATAGCCTTGCCTGTATTATTAGCTAATTTAGCGATGCCGCTACAAAGCGTGATTGATACCGCTATCGTTGGCAACATGAATGATACCGCCAAATTAGCGGGAATGGGTTTGGCGATACAGCTATTATCCTTGCTACTGGTAAGCTTTAACTTTTTACAATACGCCTCCTCAGGTCTGTCCGCACAAGCCGTTGGTCAGCTGGCTCATAACCAGTTAATAAAGAATCAATCAGGAACTCATCAACCCTCACCGCTATTGTCTATTTTGCAACGAGCTTTGCTGCTGGCCTTTGGAATCGGCGCGCTGTTACTAGTAGCAAAGCCTTGGCTTATTGACTACGGTTTACAAGCGCTATCGGCTAATCCTGATAGTGGCATTGCTGCAAAAACCTATCTTGACGTGCGCTTTTGGGGCGTGATCGCTGAGCTTATGAACTTTGCTTTTATTGGCTGGTTTGCCGGTCAAGGTAAAACGCGATATATGCTTTATCAGCAAGGCTTTATCGCCATAATTAATATTATATTGACGCTGTTTTTTGTCTTTGCCTTAGATATGGGCTTGGTCGGTGTGGCTCTGGGAACGACGATCGCTTTTTGGCTTGGTGTAGTGCTAGCGCTGTGGTTAAGCCGTCGTCATTTAGAGTTACCTTGGTCGGCATTATTTAGCGCAAATCCACAAGACTTCGCCAGATATAAAATGCTTAGGCTATTTTCTTTGAATAAAGACATCTTTATTCGCACCCTTATTTTGACCCTAAGCTTTGCTTGGGTGACACGTTTATCGGCGCAAAGTGGTGACTTGGTACTTGCTGCCAATGCTATTTTATTACAAGTACTGAGCATCTCAGCTTTTGCCTTAGATGGTGTGGCGGTCTCGGCTGAGACCTTGAGCGGTCAGGCCGCAGGCAGGCGCGACTGGCGACGCTTTCGCACTATCGTTAAGCGCACAGGTGTGGTCAGTTATGGCCTAGCTTTAATGCTAAGTTTAATATGGTGGCTTATCATCCCCACGTATCTAGAGTTTATGACTAATATTGATGCAGTGTTCGCTCTTGCTTATGATTATCACATCTATGCTGTGCTCCTGCCGCTCGTTGGTGTCGGTGCGTACTGGCTCGATGGTATTTTCTTTGGCTTGACGGCGGGTAAGGTCATTCGTAATGCAGCGCTTATTTTAGCCGTTGTTTTTTTTCCGCTCAGTTGGCTGCTATATCAGCAGTGGGATATGACAGGTATTTGGCTAAGCGTCTGGGCGCTGTTATTACTGCGCGTCATTATTCTAGGCGGGTTTTTGTATCAAACATATATGACAGGTAGTTATCAAAAAAGACAACCTGAGAGTTAGCGCACGTTTTAGATAAAAACCATAAAAAGCAAATTAGGATGTTCTGTGAGCACACATTTAGATTTAAATAAAGCAAACCCGCCGCATCACACTCATTACGACTGGGCGACAGGCTTTAAAAAAAGCATTCCTGTAGCGATGGGTTATTTGCCAGCGGGCATTGCCTTTGGGGTACTCGCGCAAGTAGCAGGCATTCCTGTGTGGGCGACAATTATGCTCAGCCTCTTGCTCTACGCAGGAGCAGCGCAATATGCCTGTTTACCTATGCTGAGCGGCACTCTGCCAATAGGTAATATCGCCACCAACATCGCGGCGATCAATCTGCGTCATGTCTTTTATGCGATGCCACTACTCAACTATATGCCCTCGCATAAGCTTGCCAAAACCTACTGTCTGTTTGCACTCACCGATGAGACTTTTTCGGTAATGACGAGTCTGCCTAATGAGACGCGGCGTGCTCTGATACTGCCTATTAGCTTATTTAATCAAAGCTGGTGGGTACTGGCATCTGCTATTGGCGTTATGATAGGCAGTGCGCTCAATGATCTGGTGCCGCATTTGGACTTTGCACTGGTATGCTTGTTTGCTATTTTAGCTTATGAGCAATTTCAAACTATTAAGCGCTACTTTCCAATTGGTATTGCCGCCATAGCGCTGGTTTTAGCCTCGTTGTTTACTCAAGATTGGCTACTACTCGTCGCTATAAGCATTTGTATGCTGCTGATTTTACTGCGCGGATTTTGGTTACAGCGCCGTGCAAAGGGGGTGACGCATGACGAGTAGTTATCTCATTTTAGCGACCCTTGCTATGGCGGCGGTGACTTTTGTGACTCGCGCCTTACCTGTCCTCATACCCAAAAAGGTACTCGACACTCCTTGGCTACATCGCCTTAATGAGAGCCTGCCGTTGTCCGTGATGGTACTGCTTATCTTAACCAGCCTCTCCTATCAAGAGCTATCTTTGGGTACGCGCCTAAATAGTGCTGAGATGCACTTGCTACTGGCACAGATCGGTGCGCTAACTGCCGTGCTATTTATTTATCACATTAGTCGTCAGCTACTCGTCAGTATGCTCGTTGGCATTGCGACTATTAATGGCTTACTTTGGCTATTTGCGCGTATGTTAGGATGAGTTTTAGCCAAAAAAAAGGCTGAACTCGCAATCGAGATCAGCCTTTTTTCTTTAGCACTACAAACTTAGAATTATAACTCTTCAACACCCATCATATCGACTGGCGTATCAGCGACAATTTGCACGCCTTTTTTGCCGATCTTAGCAGTGTCATTACGCAGCTCTTGCAGGTGATCAAGATAGGCTTCATTGATTTGACCTGTGATGTAAAAGCCGTTAAATACTGCGCAATCAAAGCCTTCAACCTTGCTATGTTTGGTATCTTTTACTGCATCAATTAAGTCATCTAAATCTTGAAAAATTAAGCGATCAGCGCCGATGATTTTGCGTACTTCTTCTACGCTATGGCCTGAGGCGATCAGCTCGCTACGCACAGGCATATCGATGCCATAGACGTTAGGATACTTAACTGGCGGCGCGGCACTAGCAAAAAACACTTTGCGCGCACCAGCATCTCGTGCCATCTGAATGATCTCATGACAGGTGGTACCGCGTACGATAGAATCATCAACCAACAACACGTTTTTGCCTTTAAACTCAAGCGGCACGGCACTTAGTTTTTGGCGGACTGATTTTTTGCGCTGCTGCTGACCTGGCATAATAAAGGTGCGACCGATGTAGCGGTTTTTCATAAAGCCTTCACGGTACTTGATATTCATCTTAAGCGCCAGCTCCATCGCTGAGGTGCGCGAAGTATCAGGAATAGGAATGACCACGTCGATATCATGATCCTCGCCCCACTCTTTAAGAATTTTGTCCCCAAGCTTCTCGCCCATGCGCAGGCGTGATTTGTACACTGAGATATTATCCATAATTGAATCAGGACGCGCAAAGTATACATATTCAAAAATACACGGCGTGTACTCTTTTGGCTCGACACACTGATGAGTATGCAGGTTATGATCTAAGTCAATAAATATTGCCTCGCCAGGCTTTACATCACGAATAATGCTAAACCCTGAACCCGTCAAGGCGACTGACTCTGAGGCAACCATATATTCTGTGCCGCCGTTAGCTGCTAGACGCTCACCGAATACGAGCGGACGGATACCGTTGGGATCACGAAATGCAATCAGGCCATGGCCTGTGATCAAAGCGACTACGCCATAAGCGCCTTCAACGCGGCCGTAGACCGCTTTTATCGCCTCAAATATATCATCAGCGCTCGGATGCGTCTTACCTAGATTTTGCATCTCGTGCGCGACCACGTTGAGTAAAACCTCAGAATCTGAATCGGTATTGAGATGACGACGATCCTCTATGTACAAAGACTTAGCCAGACTCTCAGCATTGGTCAGATTGCCGTTGTGAGCGAGCGTAATACCATAAGGAGAATTGACATAAAAGGGCTGCGCTTCAGCACTGCTCGAGGTGCCCGCTGTTGGGTAACGGACGTGACCGATACCGAATTTGCCAACCAGTTTAATCATATGGCGGTTCATAAATACGTCACGTACCATGCCATTTTCTTTACGCAAATAGAGCCTGCCATCTTGCAAAGTGACGATACCCGCTGCGTCTTGCCCGCGATGCTGTAACATCGTTAGACCATCATAAAGAATTTGGTTAACGGGTTCATGAGCTGCAACCCCAACGACTCCACACATAGTTATGTCCTATTTTAGATCATACATGAGTAAACTTATCAAAAACGTTTTTTGCTACTGATTATTTATCTTACTTATAAAATAAATGGGTGAAAAACATGATGTGCACTAAATACTGTCAAAATTAATTTTATAAAGGTCTAAATGCAAATATAGTGCGCATAAAAGTCATTAATTCAGCAGTTTAAAACTTAATACAACAGTCCAAACTATGACTGATTGATCTGACTCCACGCAACGCCCAGCATATCTGACGCAAGCTCCTTACCCATAGGAGCATAAGGCATAAGCTCAGGGGCAATAACTGAGGTCTCCCACTGCGGTAATTGTACCAATAAAGGGGCACTGATACTCAGTATCACTAAGATCACTAATATATTTTTGGCGGCGCCTAATACGCCGCCTGCCAGCTTGTCAACGACGCCTAAATTTAACGTTTTGAGAGCACTTGAGAAGACAAAAGCAAGCGTATGCATAACTGCTAATATTATTAAGACCACAAGCAAAAATGCTAATGCCATTTGCAGCACTGGATTTTCAACGATGCCAGATAACTGCGGCGCTATAGAGTTTGCCAAACGCGTCGCTGTAATCAAAGCGATAAACCAGCCGACAAGACCAACTGCTGTCTTGATCAAACCCACTTGAAAGCCGCGCCATAAGCCAATAAGTACGACAAAGGCAATCATTATATCTAGGCCACTCATATCACCGCCTGTTATTGAGGATAGCTATGTTGAAACGGCGACTTTTAGGACGGCACCATTTAGCTGTTGATGTCACTTTCCATCGCATCATAATAGCCGCCAATCGCCTGAATGCTTGATTGTACCAGTCCAGGGCCTCGGTAAATCAGGCCAGTATAGAGCTGTATTAAGTCCGCACCAGCTGTTATCTTTTTGACCGCTTTGTCAGGACTATCTATTCCGCCCACTCCAATCAAAGCGACTTTATCGCCTAATTGATCCGCAAACTGTTGCAATATTTGAGTACTAATATGGCTGACAGGGCGACCTGATAAACCACCTGCTTGATCGCCATCGAGTAAATCCTCAACGCCTATTCGGCTCAAAGTAGTATTGGTTGCGATAAGACCGTCAATCTCAAAGTCTAATAACTGCTGGGAGATATAATCTACTTGGTCTGGTTCTAAATCAGGCGCGACTTTGAGCACGAGCGGCACATAGAATCCATATTCAGTCGCCAACTGCTGATGGCGGTTTTTGATAGTAGCTAGCAGCTCGGTTAGCGCCTCACCACTTTGCAAATCACGTAAGTTTTTGGTATTGGGCGATGAGATATTAACAGTGATATACGAGGCATGCGGATAGACGCGCTCTAAGCAGTAGACATAATCATCAGCCGCTTGCTCGACAGGGGTACTGGCATTTTTGCCAATATTAATACCGATATTGCCTTTGTATTTGCAGTTTTTGACGTTCTCAATGAGATAATCAACGCCTTGATTATTAAATCCCATGCGGTTAATAATAGCATCCGCCTGTCTGATTCGAAACAGTCGCGGCTTCTCATTACCTATCTGCGGCTTAGGCGTGACGGTACCAACTTCAATAAAACCAAAACCCAGCTCTGCTAAGGCATCAATATAATCGCCGTTCTTATCTAACCCTGCGGCTAAGCCCACTGGATTTGGAAATTGTAAACCCATGCATTCTGTCGGGTGCATCGGCTGCCCGTACACTAGGCCCAAAGCCCGTGCCTTGTGTGCCTTGTGCAACAAGGACAATGTCATGTCGTGAGCGTGCTCAGGATCCATTTTGAACAAAAAGGGGCGAAGTAAGGTATAAGACATAGTGGCGATAGACCTTGCTTAGAGTAATGATGAATAAAGGGTAAAATCAGGCGCTGCGATTATATCAGCTTAACAGAAATAAGACTAAGATTTGATTAATAGCTCGCCTAATTTAGCCCATGCACAAGTAATATATTAAGGTACAGGACGATTATCTGTTAAAGCTATCCAGCCACGTACGATACGGTACAGATGCCATATAAAGGTTACGATGATAATAATCAAACCAAAACCTGTCAGTAATATCGAACCAATAGCTAAGTTGTCGCCGGCCTCTAGCATCATACTGACCCCAAAACCACTGAGCGCAAAGAGTACAATGACAATGCCAATCACAAACCAGACGATACTGTACCAAAAGGTCTTAATCTGCCAATCAAAGTGGGTAGCAAGCCACGAGCCGTCTGCTTCTTGTCGTTTTGAGTAGTTCATGACAATGGGTACGACCCACAGCAGACCTGCGGTAAAGTAGCTGACGACATACAACAAATAAGTCAGATGATTGTAAGCGATTAGTGAGCGCTGTTTTTTATTACTCATCGCATTCTGACGCGCCACGCCGTACTCTTTTTGTACGTCAAAACGCCTTGGATCTGATAGCGCCTCAATCTCGGCGGTCTTGGTTCTACGAGTTTGCGCCTCTGAGTTGGAATCTACATTGCGTGACATAATAAGCACCTCCAATGGTATATAGCATAGCGCTATAATTGACAAGCGCTGTCACTGATACTGATGATTGCTTACTGTATTGCGTCAACTCATATGCTTTTCAAGCAGCGGCTATCGATGGCAATTGAACAAACAAAGCTTTAGGCAGCGCCCTCAATTAAGAGAATAAGATACTTGTCTCTTATAAAGCGTTCACAAAGTCATAGTCGCTTGTACCGTGATCGCTTTGCTCGTCTCGTCTTGCTCCATAGTCATCTGAGTAAACTGCCATCCTTGCTGCGTCAGTTGACTAAGAGCGGCGCTAACTACCGCTTGACTGGCATTCATAAAACTTATCTGTACCGACTCACCTACTGCAGCAACTTGCGCGTCTCTAATGCCTGCACCGCTTAATAACGTAGTAACGCGGCTTGCAGGCGGTAATGCTTCGCCTTGTGCGCTATTACTTATCAAAGCATTGCTGTCTATATTACCAGCTTGTGCGCGCAGCCAAAAGTAATCTGCGATCTGTTCTTGATAGTTCTCTTTGCTGTCTTTGGCCATTTGATGCAAAGTATAGCCGCCGTAACCGCCGACAAATAGCAGCAAGAATAGTGATAAAATCATCAAAGCAAGCTGATCTCTCGATGATAAAGCTTGCCAGCGCGTACCTATACCATTTTGATATCGACTCACCCGATCAATTAACCTATTAGAGTCTAAAGTGCTTTGATCTACAGTACTTTGATCTAACGGCTTATCCTTTGAGCGCCTTTGCATCAGCTTCATGGTGCCGCCTCCATCACGTCAATAGTAATCTGCCCGCTAAATTGTCCTTGTTCGTTAGCATTGACACGCTCCAAAGATGCGCTCAGTCCTTGCTCTATTAGGGTGCTTGTGAACTGATCTAAGCTATTACGCTCAGACGCGATCAAAGTGAAACTCAAAGACGATGGTGCCATTACCAAAGCTTTTGCTTGTAGTGACGACTGTTTGATTAGCGGCGATATACGAGATAAGGCTGCCATATGCGGCGTTTGCCCTTGAGCATCAGTACGTAGCTTTGGACTCATCTGAGTACGTAGCTGAGTACGCGAATTGAGGCGCTCATCTGCAAACCAAGACTGATACTGCGCAGCTATTGCCGTTTGGGTAGCAGCTGTCGCTTGATTGTATCGATACCACTGCGCTCCATCCGTTGCCATTTGTAATACCAGTGCTGATAGGGCGACCATCATAGCAACGCGCAGGTAAGGCGCAAGCTTGGCATCGTTTAGCCGAATAGCAAAATTAAGCTCATGACGCTCAGGATGATCAGCAGGTATCAGCGGGTGGGCGGTAGTCAAGAGTATCTGCTGCTCAGCAATATAAGCGGCGGTTTGCTCATTGGGATCAATGGACTCTTTTTGTAGACTGATACCCTCATTCAATACAGCATCACTTAACTCAGTGTTATTTAGAACAGCATCATCGTCAGCCTCTGTGTGAGTAGAATCGATTGTAGGTACGATACTTACTTCACTCAGATGCGGCAGATGCTCAAGCATAAGCGGTAGATAACTTACTGCCATGCCCAGGCGTAGCGATTGACGCATAAGCATAGTATAGCGATCTTGATATAAAGTGACCTGCTGACCGGCACCCTCCTCCAGCACTGGTAACAATAAATAATCAGGGAGTAAGGCATTAATACGCATACCCACTAATGCTGCACTTTGTTGCCACGCTTCAATATCGCTTTTGGCAAGTGCGTGCAGATGATGATGACTACCTTGACTCACTTGACGCACTGACAACTGCTCAACAGGCGTAAGAGAAGTCTCTTCAAACAAATACTGCTTGCCTACCACGCCCAATTGCTTGAGCTGCGCGCTACTAAGTTCGGTATTAACTTGCAGTATATAGCTTGAGGGGAAGTACAAACATAAGGTTTTATTGCTAGATTTGCTGCCATAGATATTGGACAGCTGCTGCCAGCTATCGACAGCGTGCCACTGTTTTGTGTCCCCATGCCAGACGGCTAAAGGACTGTATTGTGCGCGTAACCAGACATGTAACACTAAACGTGTCCTTACTTATAAAGGGTATCAACATCTAAAATCTAAATAGCGAATGAGACTGTATAGGGCTAGGGTTATGACTAAGGCTGCATAGGAACAAAACGATCGCTCTCAGTTGCCATACCAGACATAACAAAGTCCATCTCAAACACTCGCGCCTCTGCTAAAGAAAAGCCCTCTGGATAGTCGTTGGTCAATAGGCCTGCTATATTGGCGATAATAGACATATGACAGACAACCACCATGCACTCAGACTCTATAGTGGCAAGCGTAATTAACGCATTATTAGCATTGTCTGATGGTGTAATATTATCTTGCACGGTCACAGGCACATTAGGCGCAAGCGCTTGTAGTTCAGCGAGTGTTTGCTGCGCTCTATCGTAAGGACTGACTACAAAGTGATCTGGGTTAAAGTTATTGATAATATACTCAGCCGTTTGCACCGCTTGGCTGTGACCAAATTCAGTCAGTTGCCGCGCGCTATCTGGACGACTAATATCTTCTGCTTGACCATGACGCATTAATATAATTTTCATCACTGTCCTTGTGTATTTAGCCTTGTATCTTATGAGTTGCAATGGTAGCCATTAGCCGTACTTATGAATAAAACTAACAGCCCCTAATCTTTGTCTTGGGCAGACGTATCGGCTTGATCGTCCGCTGATTTTTTCATCTGCGCGGTTAGTGAGGCATTGCTATGATCATGCGGCATTACAAATTCAACGTCGCTGCGAAAGCCGGCTTCCATCAAATGCAGAGCAACGCCAAGCGCTGCTTTATCTTCGTAAATGACGGCATAAAGCGCATGGGTAATTGGCATATAAATACCCTCTTTGCTCGCTTTTTCATGTACTTGCTGAATAGTATTGACGCCCTCAGCCGTTTGCCCTAACTTTTTGACCGCAGCATCGATACTCATGCCGCGCCCAAGCATGTTACCAATACGAAAATTACGACTAAGCTCTGAGCCGCAAGTGGCGTATAAGTCGCCCACGCCAGATAAGCCTAAAAACGTCAAAGGATTAGCGCCTGTCTCAACACCGAAACGGCTCATCTCCGCTAAAGCTCGGGTAAGCAGCATAGCTTTGGTGTTCTCGCCAACCTCATAGGCAACAGCCATGCCCATAGCGATGGCATAGATGTTTTTGAGAGCGCCGCCAAGCTCAACTCCGTGCACGTCATCACTAGCAAAGACGCGAAAAAACGCACTGTGCAGAGCCGCTTGCACCGCATGACGCAGTGGCTCAGAGCTACTGGCGATGACGGTCGCTGAGGGCATGTTTTTCATAATCTCAACGGCTAGATTTGGCCCAGACATCACGCCAAAATTTACCTCAGGTAGCACATCTTTGATGATATCGCTCATCATGGCAAAAGTATCTTTCTCCATGCCTTTGGTCAATGAGACTATCGACTGCCCTGTGATAAAGGGCGCGATGCTTTGTAGCGTCTCACGAAAGGCTGAGCTGGGCACCGCTAAAAATATAATGTCTTTGTCTTTTACAGAGGCTTCTAAGTCGTGGCTATATTTGAGGCGATCATCGAGCTTATAGCCTGGCAGATATTGTTTATTCATCTGCAATTTAGCCATAGATTTGACCGTGCGCTTATTACGGACCCAAAGCGTCGTATCGCAGCCGTTACGCGCCGCCAGATTAGCCATTGCCGTACCAAAACTACCGCCGCCCAAAAATGCTAAGCGCAGCTTGGTTGGGTTTTTGTGGATCTTGTCCATGTTTTCGGCGACAGCAGACTCCACCGCACTTGGATTGAGTTTTTTGCGTCCCAAACCTGACTTGGTCGCGCGCTCAATAATACTAGCAAGCAGGCCACTTTGTTTATCGCCGCTGCTCTTATTGTCTTTATTACCATTATTTTTATTGTCTTTTGGGTCAGTAGCGTTTGTCATAATTAGTAATCCGTATTGCGCAAATAAGATGGTAACGCGCGTTAGTGCCGTTTATTATAAATATTATTTTTAACATTCAATAGCGAATATCAGTGTTCAAAACGTGTTAAAGGCTCGATATCTATAGGTTTACGCACAGGCTTTTGAGTGGGACTGCTGCCAGTATAAACAAAAGCGGTCACATAATCATCTGCGCTAACATCGAAGTACGCTTTTACCGCAGGCTCATTGCAGAGCAGACCTGTGCGCCATACGGTGCTATAGCCTTGTGCCTTTAACGCCAATATCAGATTTTGTACGGCAGCGCCTGCACTAAGCATCTGCTCAAAAGGCGGCACTTTTTTGTGTGCTTGCATGTGCGTGACTACTGTAATGATAACGGGCGCACGCAAAGGTAGGTTGGCAGTTTTGTGAATAGTCTTTTCAGACAATGTCTCGCCTTCTTGCTGAGCTTTTGCTTTGGCGGCAGTGACGAGCGCTTGACCTAAGTCGCGGCGGGCCTCGCCTTGCGTCACAATAAAGCGCCAAGGACGCAGTTTTTTATGATCAGGAGCAGTGGCTGCACATTCAATAGCCGCTTTTATTTGCTCAGTTGATGGTGCTGGCATCTCTAAATTACCGATACTACGCCTAGAGTTAATCCAAGCTATTAGTTGCTCATCACTCGCTTGAATCTCAGAGTCTTGCGAGATATCTACAGCACTTATCTTGTTGTCGTTTTTATCGTCAACGCTCATGGGTTATCCTTTTTTATTGTCTGTTCTAGAGCATTAGGTAGCGGTTTCAACGCGGTGCGCCATTTTTAAATAGTCTTCTGATTGCATCTCAAGCAGACGTGAACGCGTACGCTCAATCTCAAAGGCAAGTTTTTCGCCTTGATATAACTCGAGGATAGACTGCTGCGCGCGTACCAAAAGCTTGACGCGGCGATCATAAAACTCGTCCACTAAGTAAATAAATCGGCGCGTGGGGTCACGCAAATCATCATCTAAGGCAGGTACCGCATTGATGAGCACGGTGTTAAATTGCTTAGCGATTTCGATAAAGTCGTTGGCAGAGCGCGGCTGCATACACAGTTGGCGAAAGTCGCAGAATAAAATGTCTTCCGTGCGCGCATTTATGGCAATCTCGCGACCATTGATAATGATAGGCTCGTTGCTAATTTTTTGGTTGCTTGAGAGACTAGCAAAGCGGTTAGCGAGCCAATTGTGGTTTTTCTTCGTCATCGGCGATTTATACAGCTCAGCCTGCTGTAATACGCGCAGACGATAATCAACGCCTGCGTCAATATTCATGACCGTCGTATGGCGCTCAACCTCAGCGATAGCAGGCATAAAGCGATCACGGTGCAAGCCATCTTTATACAGACCTGAGGGTTCAATGTTCGATGTGGCCACCAGCGTTACGCCGCGATTAAACAGCATAGTGAACAGATCGCCTAATATCATGGCGTCTGAGACGTTAGAGACAAAAAACTCATCAAAGCAGATAACAACGGCTTCGTTATAAATGATGTCGGCGACTTTTTCAAGCGGGTCAGATTGTCCCTGCAAAGCGTTTAGCTCACGGTGGACGCGCTGCATAAAATGATGAAAATGCTGACGCATCTTGCGCTCAATAGTCAGCGAGTCATAGAACATATCCATCATCCAAGTCTTGCCACGTCCCACCCCGCCCCACATGTACAAACCTTTGGGCGCTTCGGGTTTGGACTTTAAAAAGCTAAAAAAGCTCTTTTTTTGCTCAGAGCCTGTATTGAGCTGATGATACAAGTTATCCAAGTAACTCATAGCCTCAAGCTGCTGCTCATCTCGGGTAAACTCATCAGTAGCGATGGCTTGCTCATAGCGTTGCAAGGGCGATAGACTCATAATAGGACTCGTTATTGGATAAATTTAGGTATAAATAAACAAAAAGGCAAAACGGTTATATAGGCTTACCAAAGCTATGCTGTTCAAGTAGCGCTTTGAGCTCAGACAATCGGCCATGAAAAAAATGTCCTGCGCCATCGACCACGCTGACCGCAATACCTTGCTGCTCGGCAAAAGCTTGCATAACATCAGGGCTAATGACGCCGTCAGCATTACCATAGATCTCAAACGTTCTATCTATAGGCAGGCTCAAATCACTAACGTCATTGTCCTCAACCGAGGGCGCGATAAGTGCCACATTAGCTACTTCAAAATCGCTTAGCCCCCAGATATGTGGCAACGTTGTCACTTGCTCAGCGGCGCGTGCAGTCACGTATCCTCCAAAGGAGAAACCACCAAGCCACAATTTGCGTGCGCCTGTCTGTCCTGCAATCCATTGTAACACGGTCATCGCATCAATGACTTCACCCTCAGCATAATCATGCTCGCCTGTTGACTCGCCCACACCGCGAAAGTTAAAACGCACAGCGTGCATACCATTGTCACGAGCAAAGCGGTACATAGTGGTCACCACCTTATTGTTCATTGTACCGTCAAACAAGGGGTTAGGATGACACAATAGCGCGACCGTATCAGTATTGGGATCATTTGGGTTGTCGTTTTGCCACAGCGCGTCGACTTCGAGCACGCCAGCAGGGGCACATATTAGAGGCATAATGAGCGTCATTGGTTAAAATTGTGATTCAATTATCCTAGATATCATTATTATTTCAAGTGATTTGCTGTGTCTGTCTGTGTTTATGTCATTTTAAGATCTTTATAACGTATTGATAATATCTCTAGCGCCGATAGCGTAAATAAGGTAATGTCGAGCGTATCTTATCTTTTTTCCCCTTTTAGCAGGATTTGCTATGACTTCATTGACTAAAACTACGACGTTGACGGCTGCACTTGCCGCTGTACTTGCTTTAAGCGCTTGTCAAAGCACGCCCTCATCGCCAGTGATTCAGCGCGAAGGCTCAATTTTTGAGACTACAGGTATTGCTGACACCAAAGTAGGCGCGCAACAAAACGCTATCGACAGTGCTCAAAAAACTTGCCGCAATAAGCAGGTCATCATCGTCAAAGACGAGGCAAGATACAATGGGATTTTGGATGAGCGTTCAGGGCGAATGGTTGGACAAGTGGGCGCTGTAGTGGGGTCAATATTTGGTACCGGCACACCTAACTTATCTCGTGATGACGATTACGAGTACGCTATCAGTTTTCGCTGTCAGTAACTTATCGCTCAGCCAAAATGCCAGCAATTTTGCATAATAAAATAAGCCAATAAGTATGCGATCAAACAGCAGCTTATTGGCTTTGCTTTTTTTTGCTATGTGTTTTGGGTAAACTACTCCTTTAAACTTTTTGCTCACTCAGCGTTAACATCGTGGTTCCCTTATTATGCGTAAACCCAATCTCTCAATGCCCAAATCAGCCAAAGTCCTCGCCCCTGCCAAAGATTTGGCAACGCTAGAGGCTGAGCTTGCCGAGGCGGATGATACTCTCGAGAATACCGTACTGCGTTTAAGCGACTACTTATCTGCTGTCGATATGGTCATCAAACAAACCTTTGATCATAGAGTCTGGGTCAAAGCTGAGATTCGCAATCTATCCAGTAAAGGCGGTCATTACTACTTTGAATTAGCCGAAAAGGACGATGATGGTAAAGTTGTGGCCAGCTGCCGCGGCAATCTATGGCGCTTTAAAGCCTCCCGCGTGCTTGCTAAGTTTGAACGCGCAACCGGTATGGCGCTTAGCCGTGATTTAACGGTTTTGCTAAAGATATCCGCCAACTTTCATGCGCAATACGGTTTTTCGCTCACTATTGAGGATATTGACCCCAGCTATACTTTGGGCGACTTGGCGCGCCAGTATGCCGAAATGGTTGACCGCCTAAGCGGTGAAGGCCTATTGACCTTAAACGCGCAATTGCCAAGTCCATTTGATATCGAGCATGTTCTTGTTATCGCTCCCGAAAAAGCAGCAGGCTTAGGCGATTTTCAAGCGGACGCCAACAGACTGGCCTCGACAGGCGCTTGTCATTTTCACTATCATCATGCGACCTTTCAGGGCAATCATGCCCCAGGTGAGATTCGGCAAGCGATTGTCAGCGCTCAGCAGCAGTTTTTAGAGCGCTATAACTGCTTGCCTGATTTACTCGTTATTATACGCGGCGGTGGTGCGGTCGGTGATTTGGCTTATCTCAACGACTATGAGCTGGCAGCTCTGGTCGCAGAACAGCCCATCCCCGTATGGGTCGGTATCGGTCATGAACGCGACAAAGTGATATTGGATGAGGTGGCGCACACCAGCTTTGATACGCCCTCCAAAGTCATCGCAGCAATTATGAGTCATCTGGCTGCCTTGATCACGCAAACTCTGACATATCAAGCTCAAATCAAACAGGCTGCACGTCATCAGTTGACTCAAGCTGACATGCAGTGTGCTCGTCAATTGAGTCAAGTACAAACGCAAACAGTCGGACAGCTCACCGCCCTACAAAGAGACAGTAAGCACGCGTGGCAAAGCGTACAACAAAGCGCTCATAGACAGATTAGACAAGCTAAGCGCCTTAGCGATGAGCGCCATCAGTTAATAAAAGATAGCGCCTACCAGCACGCGTCCACTGCTGGCAAAGAGGTTAAGCGCTATCAAAAAACGATCACTCAAAGTGCCCAGCAGCAAGTTATACAAGCACAGCGTGAAAGCGCACATCTACGTGATATCGTGCTCTTGCATCGACCCGCACGGGTACTCAATCAAGGCTATACCTTGCTGACAGATAAAGCTGGCAAACAGATATTCACCAGCAGTACTCAGTTATATGCTGACCAAACGCTGACTATTGTCCTAAAAGACGGCAGTGCAACTGCGCGCATTAAAGACATTATCATTGATAGTAACGTTAGCGATGGCAATACTACTCATGATGAAAAATTTATGATAGCCGATAATTAAACATTTTAAACAAGACTTTTTAAACTCAACACGCTAGGAAACGCTATGACAACCCCTGCTCGCAAACGCAAAAAAGCCGCCCCAAAAACCTTTAAGGCGGCTTATGATATCCTAAAAACCAATGCCGCTCAGCTTCAGCAACAAGACGAGCCGGATATCGACAATCTAATGACGACGGTTGAAGAATCCATCGCCGCTTACCGTGTGTGCGAGACGCGTATCAATGCCGTGCAACAAGCCTTGGATGCCGCGTTCGCTGAAGAGGACTCTATCAGCGTAGACTCTGAAAGTTAATCCAGTTCATCAACTTCAAACACTTGGCGCAAATATGCTAGATAAGTATCATTATTGATCATAGTTTTGCCAGGACTGTCTGATATCTTGGCTACGGGCTGTCCGTTGCATTCGACTAGTTTTAGGACAATATTGATTTGGGTCAAACCCATATCATTGGTCAAGTTGGTACCGATACCAAAACTGGTCCTAATTCTATCTTTAAAATACTGATGTAAGTCCCAAGCTTTTTGAATATCTAGACCATCACTAAAGGTCAAAATCTTGGTCTTGGGATCTATCTTAAGCTTTTGGTAGTGAGCAATGGCTTTGTCGCCCCAGATATAAGGGTCGCCGCTATCGTGACGCAATCCGTCAAACAACTTAGCAAAGTACAGATCAAAATCGCGCAAGAACGCATCCATGCCGACGACATCCGTCAGCGCAATTCCTAAATCGCCGCGATATTCATGCACCCATGCCTCAAGCGCTGCCTTTTGTGAATCGCGCAGGCGCACATCCAAGGCTTGAAAGGCTTGCATAAACTCATGCGCCATCGTGCCTATTGGGGTCATTCCCAAAGTTTTGGCGAGATAGACGTTGGAGGTGCCGCCCACGATTTTAGGCTCAGCCTTATGCAAAGTCTCAACCACATGCGCCTGCCAGCCTTTACTAAAGCGTCTACGAGTACCAAAGTCGGCGATGATAAAAGGCGGCTCTCCTGCCGTTTGCTGCGTAACATACTGATGAAGTAGAGCTACCTTAGCATCAAGCCTGCGCTGCCCTTCTTCTATGACGGCGGTATCTGATAACGCGTCAAAATACAGCTCATTGACGATAGCTAAGACAAAGACCTCAAAGAACATCGCCTGAATCATAGGTCCTTCGATATCGATATGCAAGCGGCCTTTCTCGTCAGTGCTCACGGTGATAAATCGACGCTTGAGCTGAAATAGCTCTAAATAATCGACAAAATCTGAACGGATAAAGCGCAGACCGCGTAGATATTCAAGCTCATCTTGCAAAAATCGCAACTCGCACAAACTATCTAACTGCTGCTCCAAAGCCTCCTTAATAGTTGCTAGCGGATAGGCGGTGTCCGCATTATTACGACAGCGAAAGCGGTAGACGCCATGAGTCTGCGGAAACTGGTGCAACATGGCTTGGAGCATAGTAAATTTGTACAAATCATTATCAAGTAAGGAGGTAATGATAGGCGTAAAAGGTGCACTCATAGGACAACCTGATAAGTATAAAAGAGGAGATAAATAAAATAATGGTAAGGTTAATTATTAGAGCCAAACCCTTAATGATTTTGGAAGTATAACTGATTTTAAAGGCTTTATATCTTAAACTAAAAAACGCTAAGCCTGTACTCATCCGCCTAGCGTTTTTTGTTTTCTCAAAATGCTATGTAAAGCATTAAGCCTTTGCACTCATAAACTGCGCGACATAATCATCGGCGGGATTGGCGCGTAGCTCACTTGGCGTGCCCGTCTGTACCAAGCGTCCGCCGTTCAATATACTAATGCGTTGACCCACTTTAACCGCCTCATCGATGTCATGGGTGATAAACACAATCGTTCTATTAAGACGTGCTTGTAGCTCTAATAACTGATCTTGCAATTGCGCCCGAATCAGAGGATCAAGCGCCGAGAATGCCTCATCCATTAGTAGTACAGGCGTATCCATCGCCAGCGCTCGCGCCAGCCCAACGCGCTGCTGCATACCACCAGATAGTTCATCAGGATAGCTGTTCTCAAGATTGGGCAACCCAACTTCATTCAGCCAGTGACGCGCGATATCATGACGCTCGCTCGTGCTCATCTTGCGCACTCGTAGACCATAAGCCACATTTTGTATAACCGTCATATGCGGCATCAGACCAAAGTGCTGAAACACCATACTGACCGTTTGCTGACGATAGTGCTGTAGTGCCTTGTCGTCCAATTCAAGTATATTGATAGCAGCATCGGATATGGTAGCTGGCGAATTTGCGCTTACAGAGCCTGATAGGCTTTTGGCAAACCTATCGTTTGATATCTCATTCAAAGTGGTATTGGCATCAATTGATGTATCTACCCATATCTTACCTGAGGTCGGATCGATTAAACGATTGAGATGGCGTATTAAGGTTGATTTACCAGAACCTGATAGCCCCATGATGCAGTGTAGCTCGCCTGCTTTAATCGCAAGGTTGATATCATAAAGCCCTACTGAATATCCTGTCTGCTTTTTAACCTCGACGCTGTCCATACCCTCGGCTAGTAGAGCTAGCGCCGATCTGGCTTGACTAGGGCTAGCGTTATAGATTTTGCTGATGTTTTCTAGTTGAATATGATTCATTATTATTCTCTATTGTGAATGCTCAAGACGCTCTACCCTATGTGCTGGCGACCCGCTTCAATGGTTTTTTGACGCGCACGCTTACCTTGACCGAACGCTTGGGTAATGCGGTCAATGATAATCGCCATAATGACAATCGCGGTACCTGCTTGTAGACCTTGCCCGATATTGAGCGTTTGAATAGACTGCAATACATCCTCGCCTAGACCTGGCGCGCCAATCATAGAGGCCAGTACCACCATCGCAAGCGACATCATGACCGCCTGATTGACCCCAGCCATGATGCTGGGCAAGGCTTGCGGTAGCTTAACCCAGATAAGCAATTGCCAATGAGTACTACCAAATGAGCGCCCCGCCTCAATCATCTCGTGATTGACTTGAGTGATACCGAGCATTGTTAAACGTATCAGTGGCGGCAAAGCATAAATGACCGTTGCAAACAGCGCGGGCACTTTACCAATGCCAAACAGCATGAGCACAGGTATCAGGTAAACAAAGCTTGGCATCGTCTGCATAACATCGAGTATCGGCGTGATTATCTTGCGTAGTATCTGGCTCCCTGACATCGCAATGCCAATGGGAATCCCTATAACGATAGTGACCAGTACTGATACGATCAGCAGCGCCAGAGTATCGACCAAAGCGCCCCATAGTCCAAAAGCGCCGATCAAAAACAGCCCAGCGCCGCAAGCGAGCGCAAACCATATCTTACGTACCCCAAACCATGCCAATACTGCAACGGCTGCAATAATAAGCCAAGGCGGTATAAAGGTTAAAGCGCGCTCAATGGGCAATAATAGATAAGTTAATGTCACACTACTAATGCTACGAAACACATCGCCGTATTCTCTGACGACAGTTGCCAATGCCTTGTTAAGCGAGTCCTCAAGTGACCATGAGGGGAAGCTTGATGATAACGCCAATAAGCTATTTGTAGGCTCAACAGAATCAAGAGGCGTGTTTACATCAGTATCACCCGCACTACCTCCCGAGGCGTTTATACCTAAAGCTGTGGCCAAATTGCTTGCTGCGTCAGCCGATAGCCACTCTTGCCAGACGCTAGGGTTTTCACGCAAAAACAGTAAGGCTTGCTCATCGCCACTGCGCTTGTTTTCACTCATAGCTAAAATAGCGCCGTTAAGCTGATCAGGGGTGAACTGTACTTTTTTATAAGCCTCAACCAGATCAGGATTATCGTTAATAAAAGGCGTTGAGGCGGCGATTTTGAGTGGTGATACGGGAAACCCTGAGACGCAGTCTGAGGTGCCATTTGCGATTAACAGGTCTTGCCAGCACTCATCAACATGCTCAGGGAACTCAATCGGTGCAAAATCGTATTTGGCGATCAAGCCTGTTGGCTGCCAGTAATAAAATAGCAGCGGTTTGCGCTGCTCAAAAGCAGAGGCAATCTCGGCATCGAGCGCCGCACCTGTCCCTGGATGTGCATTGTTAAAGACACTATCTAAACCTGTGTTTTTGAGCAGGCGCGTATTAAAGATCTCACATGCCCAGCCAGAAGGACAATTCATAAATCGCGCACGTTTTGGATCCTGTGGATCACGAAACAGCTCCGCGTATTTGGGCAGATCTTCATAGCGGCGTAGACCTGGATTGTCCTCTATTACATACTGTGGAACATACCAGCCTTGGGTTGCGCCGCCTTTTAGCGTATCGCCAATGACCGCCACTTTATTGTCATTGATGGCTTGCTCCATAATCGGTGAGCGCCCTACCCACTGCTCGCTTATGATCTGAATATCGTTTTGTGACAGTGCGGTCTCAAGCGCAGGACCTGCGCCAGGCACCTCCTCGACCGTGCAGCCATAGCCATTTTCGGTGATGTATTTGAGCACGCCTGCTGTAAATTGACCGCTCTCCCATGTCAGCGCGCCAAACTTAATGGGTGTATCACACGCCGCTGAGGTTGCAGCAGAGGCGGTCGACATGCCAACAATCGACCAGAAAAATGAGCTGAGCAATAATACACTGAGTGCAATCCATTGGCGCATGAGCGATCCTATTTGTGGGTCTAACTAGAGTTCTAACTATGACTGTTTATACTAAAAGACTTAGCGATGAGCTTTATTACTTTTAACGTATTGATTTAAAGTGTAGCGATTTAGAATAAAGATAACAAACGCTTATTTATCAACTTTACAGGTACTACTTTATTTTTTGTAAAAAAAAGCGCTTATATCCATAAGCGCTTTTATATTTCTAATCTTTTAGATTCTCTTTATTTTAAGAACATACCCATCGCTTTTTTAAAGAATCCGCCATAAGGAGGTAATAAGAAATTCATACCGTTGAGCTTAGTCTGCACAAACACAGGCTTCATATGGCTTAAACGCTCAAATCCTGCTTTGCCGTGATAAGCGCCTGTACCTGAATGCCCAACGCCGCCAAACGGCAGATCATGCTGTACCACATGCAAGATAACTTCGTTGATGCATAAGCCGCCCGATACCGTATTTGAGCGCACTCTGTCGATATCATATTGATTGTCCCCAAACACATACAGCGCTAGTGGACGAGGACGCGCGTTTACAAAGCTAATGGCATCATCGAGTGTCTCGTAATGCATGAGCGGTAATACGGGTGCAAAGATTTCATTCTTCATCACCTCGCTACCAGAGGTTGGCTCAACGACGACGACAGGCGGCATCAAGCGCGTCTCGATATCTGGTCCCACTTCGGTCAATGGATAGACGCCTTGGCCTTGTAAGCTATCGATATAGCCTTGTACGCGTTTGAACTGTGAGCCGTTGATAATACGCGAGTAATCAGGATTGTTCTCGATATCTGGATAGTGTTTATCCATCCACTCTCTTGCGAGTCTGATAAATTCATCATGATGTTTGCGCTGAATCAGTACGTAATCTGGCGCGATACAAGTTTGACCCGCGTTAAGCGTTTTGCCCATCATAACGCGGTTGACCGCCGCCTCTAAATTGGCACCTTCTAAAACGATAACAGGGGATTTGCCACCCAGCTCCAAAGTTACAGGAGTCAGATTGGGCGCAGCGGCTGCCATTACCTTTTTGCCGACAGCGGTAGAGCCAGTATATAGCAGATGATCAAAGGGCAGCTTACTAAATTCTTCGGCAATCTCAACTTCGCCTAACACTACAGAGACCATATCAGGAGAAAAATAATGCGCGACGAGTTTTGCAAACGTTTCAGCAAACTTAGGCGCCGCTTCACTCATCTTAATCATGATGCGATTGCCTGCTGTGAGCGCATCAATCATCGGTCCTATCGCCAAAAACAGTGGATAGTTCCATGGCACCATGATACCGACCAGTCCTAAAGGCTGCGGCTGAATCTCATTATGCGCGGGACGATACAAAGCGGATATCGGCATGCGCTGCGGTTTCATCCACTTTTTGCCGTACTTTTTGGCATGAGTGATACCCGTAAAGCTTGGAAACAGCTCAGCGAACTGCGTCTCAGACTGGCTACGATAGCCAAAATCTTCGCTAATAGCTTCGGCAATCTGTTCTTGGTTATCACTAAGCAATAGCTCGAGGTTGTCGAGCTGCGTCTCACGCTCGTACCAGTCATTAATCGGCTGGCTACGACTGAGCGCTTGCATACGCGTAAACTGCGCTTGCATCTCCTCAACGGTATTAATAATGCTCATGGTACGATCTGTATGCATCTGTGTATTATCTTGAGTGATTACATCATTATCTGTCATTTGTCTTCCTTGTCATGTCTAGAGTAAGCCAGTGTGAGCCACTGTCAGTTGCCACTTAATGTAGCGCAAGCCTATCACAATGAAAAGTGTATTTAGCGTACTGGTAGGTTTGTATAGTAAAATTAAGCACAGCTGCTACACTTGTCTATGACTACCATTGTTTTCTCATATTGCCATCATTGCGCTTAGTCCTCTTTATTAGGGCAAGAAGCGCAATTTAAAGCATGAGCCCTATATTCTAATACTGTGACGACTATGCAAAATTATACGCACCCAACCAGTGATACCCTGATTATTAGATCATTGTCTAAAGCTGACTACGTAGCAACCCACGAGGCAATGCTGGCGCGTACCCTTGAGCGCATTGAATTAAAAAAACAGCATACGCAGCGCACTCCAGATGAGTTATGGATAGTCGATCACAATGATGTCTATACTTTGGGGCAAGCAAGCAAAAAAGAGCATATCTTGGAGCACACTAATACCCCTATTATCCAAACCGATCGCGGCGGGCAAGTCACTTGGCACGGGTCTGGGCAACTGGTGCTTTATTGGTTATTTGACTTGGACAGTTTGGGCTGGAGTGTACGTAACCTCGTCTCTCATGCTGAACAAGCATTAGAGGATGTGCTCAATGACTGCTTGGCGTCTATGGATAGCCAAGATAACATCAGCGCTCATGCACGCCGCGATGCCCCAGGCGTTTACTTATATAGTCACATGACTGACTCTGACCATACTATTAAGCGTGAGACAATTATGCTCGGCAAAATCGCCTCTCTTGGGTTTAAGATTAAGCGCGGCTTTAGCTATCACGGTATTGCGCTCAACATTAATTGCGATCTGTCCGCTTTTAATGCTATTAACCCTTGCGGGTACGCGGGTATGCAAATGCTACGTTTGGCAGACTTTGTCACTATGGACACCGATTCATTATCTTATGAGCAAGCGACGCAAAAACTTATCGATAATATCGCTAAGCGTCACGCCGGTTTCATCGAGCTGCGACCTCTTGCACCTAAAACTTAAAACGCTCTAGCATAAGCGTCTAAATCATAACTTTTGTGTTTTAAGCTTTTGAGTCCTATTTTGCATAATATCGTGCCAGCTTAGACTTAAGCAAAATAGGAAAATATGTCGCAAACTTGCTATACTCGCAAACCGTAGTAACCTCTTACCTTTTACTTCTCACATTTTTTTGCTAAAAACGTATTCATTAGGAGCCCTTTATGGCAGATTTTAATAAAATTTTGGACGCAGGTGATGTAGACGGCGGTATTATCAACGTTGTGGTTGAGATTCCAACCGGTAGCAGCCACAAGATTGAGTGGAACCGCGAGCTTGCCGTATTTGAGCTTGACCGTGTTGATCCACAGATTTTTGCCAAACCTTGCAACTATGGTTTTATTCCGCAAACCCTTGATGAAGATGGCGACGAGCTAGATGCGCTCATCATCACAGAGCAGCCTCTGCCTACTGGTATTTTCTTAAAAGCGAAAGTCATCGGTGTGATGAAGTTCGTTGATGACGGCGAAGTCGATGACAAAGTCGTTGTCGTTCCTGCTGATGACCGTGATACAGGCAACGCTTACAATAGCTTGGACGATCTACCAAAGCAGCTCATTAATCAATTACAGTTCCACTTTAGCCATTACAAAGACTTGAAAAAAGCGGGCACGACTGTCGTTGAATCTTGGGGCGATGTGTACGAAGCTAAAGAAGTCATCAAAGAATCTATCCAGCGCTGGAAAGCGTTATAAGCGTCTTTTAGACTCAAAAGTAAGTAAGTGATAAATTTACCGTAATTGTTTAATTGCGGTATTTTTTTGGCTAAAATTAAGCACAATAAAGTTGCTATAATAAAAGTGCTACTACTCACATTGAGCGGCGCAATTGACGCTTAAGGATAAATATGTTTAACCCTGATGGCTCTAATACCGATACAAGCACTAAGCAAAAAAAACTGCCAAAATCAGTGATAATGATGATCGAAAAAGGCAATCTTGTCATGGCGATAAAAAACCTAGCGCAAGATGAAAACATCAGTATGGATGCTGCCAAAGCGCGCATTGATGCCTATGAGATGACGCTCAAAAACAAGCAGCAGCAAAAGCTTAATAGTATCGCCAGCAAGCAAGGCATTCCCAATAGCGCCATTAGCTTTGATCAAGAGCAACAGGTAGAAGGCTTTGATCCTTTAGTCAAAGACCGTGTCAAATCCACGCCACCTGAGCAAGGGTTTAAAAGCTTGCAGCGCGGAGTTGAGAGTCAGTTGGATGATATCGGCTACAGAAAACCTGTTATCCCCTATCTTGTTAAGCGCCTCCTTATCATCGTTATCATCATGGCAGGACTATTTTGGATACTATGGCGAGTGTTTGGCTAGAGCGCTTCATGAGATAGTGCATAAAAAAAGGAATGCCAATGCATTCCTTTTTTGTGGTGATGTTTTTATACTGATATAGGCAATTAGTGATGCTCACCTGGCAAGATTTTGGCAAAGGCGCGCTGAGCGAGGTTGGGTTTGGAGTCTGTCGTGAGCGCCGCATCTGAGCTTGGGAAGATACGATAACCCATCGACTGAATACCAACATTGATCGCAGGCGCTAGTGAGTAAGTAGCTGAGGCAAACTTACCCATGTTGCTAGCGATACTATTAGGCTTATCTACGATCGCTTTGGCAATCATTAGTGCCGCCTCATTAGGCATTAGCGCTGGCATGTAACGATACAGCTTAGTTGGCGCAATCATAGGCGTGCGCACTAGTGGCATAAAGATATTAGTGATCGTCACGTTGTCACCTTTGACCTCAGCGGCCAAACAGCGACTAAAGGCATCAAGCGCAGACTTTGAGGCGACATAAGCGGCAAAACGCGGACTATTTGCCAAAACACCGATCGATGAGATATTAACGATTTGACCGGCTTGCTGCTCTATCATACCGGGCAAAAAGCCCAAAATGATTTTGACCGCGCCAAAGTAGTTGATGTCCATCGTACGCTCAAAGTCATGAAAACGATTGACAGATTCGTGAACCGAGCGGCGGATTGAGCGCCCAGCATTATTGACTAGCACATCGATACGATCAAAATCAGCTTTGATTTGTTCGCCCACCTTTTCGATATCATCCATGTCTGTCAAATCACAAGGATAGTAGCTGGCTTTACCGCCAAGCTCCTCGATATTTTCTTTGACCTTTTTTAGTTTTTCTTCAGTACGTGCCAGCATTATAACGTGCGCGCCGCATTCGCTTAGCAAATAAGCGGTACGCTCTCCGATACCACTTGATGCCCCCGTAATAATAATGTTTTTGCCTTTAACAGATTTAGAAATCGTTTTTTTCGAGGGGTTAGCCATAAGATGTCCTTTTTTTTGGTGGTTATCGATACATTAACATTCCATATTAATGCCTACATTTAAAATAGCAAAGATTACTTATCAAATCTGCCGTATATTTTGTCGCTTAACCATTGTTAGTTGATGGCTAAAATTTGTCAAGTTTATTGTTAGAACGCAGCGACAAAAGGAGCTATTGCTTTTATAAGAGGTATTTCAAAGCGTAAACAACTTTTGGTGATTTTTCATTTGTTGCATAAAAACAAGTATCGAATTAAAACAAGGTGTCACAATACTGCCGTGCTCATTTGATAAAATAAACATCTTTGTAAAGGTAGGAGAATGTTTTGATTGAGACCTTAGCGCACTATATCGATTTAATTGCCAAAATCGTTGAGGTGATTGGTGTTCTGATTATGTTTTTAGGACTATTTTACGCACTGTACCGAGGCATCAAGGTGACAGGCGGCTTTAATCATGATACTTATGTCGAAATCAGGCAGACGGTTGGCAAGTCTATCTTGCTAGGACTTGAGGTTTTGATTGCCGCTGATATTATGGCGACGGTAGTTACAGAACCGACCTTGCGCGGCGTATTGGTTTTAGGCCTTATTGTGCTGATTCGTACGTTTTTGAGCTTATCATTGCAAGTGGAGCTAGAGGGTCGCTTCCCTTGGCAAAAAGAAAAAGCGCCGCAGAGGACGCAGCGTGTGCATGAAAAAATCTATGACGAGAATCTAGAACCATAAGTAACTTGGAGTCATAAGCCAGTTAAAGTCATAAGCAACTTAAAATCATGACTCATATGCTATGATAAAAACATACTGCACAAACAATAGAGCAGGCACAGTGCTACAGGTATAGCGCTATTCGTGTGCTTGCAAGAAGCGCTCGACCACTTTAAATTGCCCAGCGGTACTCTCCTCATCATACATCGCTTGACGAAAGGCGTTGGAGTTTGGAATACCTGTAGTGTACCAAGCGATATGTTTGCGGGCAATACGGCAACCAGAGTACTCGCCATAAAACGCATATAGCTCTTGTAAATGCGTGAGTACAATATCTTTAATCTCACTCACACTTGGCGCATCAAGACGTTCACCTGTACGCAGATAGTGCTCGATATCTCGAAATATCCACGGTTGCCCTTGCGCCGCGCGTCCAATCATAACGGCATCACAACCAGTCATCTCATATACCTGCTGGGCTTTTTCGGCGCTATCAATATCGCCATTAGCAATGACAGGAATGCTAATGCTGTCTTTGACTTCGCGTATCAGCTCATATCTGGCGTTGCCGGTATACATATCCTCGCGCGTACGCCCATGAATGGCAATAGCAGCAATCCCTGCTTGCTCAGCGCGCTTGGCCACCCGTAATATATTCTCGCGACCATTTTCAAACCCCAAACGGGTTTTTAGGGTCACAGGAACGTTGACCGCGTTGACCGCTGTATCGAGCAACCTTGCGACCAACTCCTCGTCTTGCAATAGTGCTGAACCGGCAAGCTTACGGCAGACTTTTTTGGCAGGACAGCCCATATTGATATCAATAATCTGCGCGCCATTATCGACCTGATAACGTGCCGCCTCGGCAAGCTTGTCTGGTTCTGCCCCTGCAATTTGCGCGGATATTGGCGCAATCTCACCATCAAAGTTGGCACGGTACAGAGACTTTTTGCGTGCATACAGAGCAGTATCAGCAATGATCATTTCACTGACCGCGTGACCTGCGCCAAAGGATTTGCACAATCTGCGAAACGGATTGTCCGTCACTCCTGCCATAGGCGCAACCATCAAGCGGTTTTGTATCGTTAAGCCGCCGATATTGAGCGGCTGCAACAACGGATGAGTCGTCGCAGGATGCAGGTGCAAATCAGGAGTATCCAAGGTATCTATAGACATAAAAAACGGCTTACATTTAGTCAAATATATTAATAAAAGCAAGCCGCTATTTTAAGGGTTGAAAGCTATATTGCAAGTGGTGTGTCTATTTATGCTTACTTATCAAACACACTACCTTGTTCAAGAGTAATATGCTCGTCATGTTCCTGCATTCGCCAAGGCAAACTATCAGGCGACTCATGCAAAAAGTGCAGATATTTTTCAAACTGATCGATAATATCATTAATCACAGACTCGCTTTGATACCCATACAAATCATAGGTCTGCCCGCCGCGTCGTAAGTAAACTTGCGCGCGATGATAGTGCTCTTGCGGTATATCGCTAGTAACGCTCTCTTTGCTGGTGACGCCTTCTTGATAGTAGGCAGGTGTATCTTGATGAGTCAGACGCACCTCATACCAGAACTCGACGTTATCGCCGCGTTGTAGCTCCAGCACTGCCCTATTATTGACCTCATCGTAATTTACCTCAGGTTTCCAGCCCGTCTGTCTAAACTTTTCGGCCACCTCAGTCATTGATGACATGACCGTACCCTTAATATAGTCTAAGACATCCTCGCGGCTAGGTTGTTCAGTGATGTAGTCAATGCGGTCACGCCAAGCGTCAAGTTTGAGCAGATGCGGCGGTAGATGGTTTTCATTCGCCAAACTCTCGTTACGATGACCCTCGATGCGTAACGCTTTCCACATACCATACATAGCAATTAAGATAATAATAGTAAACGGCAAAGCACTGACGATAGCTGCTGTTTGCAAAGCCTGCAAACCCCCTGCCAGCAAAAGCACAGAGGCTACAACCCCTAATATCAACACCCAAAACGTACGCTGCCACGCGGGCGTATCACTGCGACCGCCTGCTGCTAACGAGTCAATAACTAGAGAGCCCGAATCAGATGAGGTAATAAAAAAGGTGACAATAAGTACCACTGCTAGAGCGGAAACCACTTGCGTAAAGGGCAAGTTCTCAAGTAGCTTAAACAAAGCGATTGCTTGATTGTTCTGTACGTCACTAATTAACGACTCATAGCCTTGTACCATAATCATGTTGAGCGCCGTATCACCAAATACAGCAAACCAAAAGAAGGTAAAGATCGTTGGCACTAGCATCACGCCCGCGATGAACTCACGGATAGTGCGACCACGGCTGATTTTGGCAATAAATATGCCGACGAATGGAGACCACGAAATCGTCCATGCAAAAATAAATAGCGTCCAGCTGGTAATCCAATCACCTTGCTGATAAGCCTGCAAGCTAAAAGTGCGCTCAACGATATTACCCAAATAACTGCCCGTATTTTCCATAAAGGCATTGAGTATAAATACCGAGGGCCCAACAATAAATACAAACAACATCAAGGAAGTCGCCAATATCATATTTAAGATAGACAAGCGTTTAACGCCTTTGTCCATCCCTGCCAATACTGATATCAGTGCCAAACCGGTAATGATCGTGATAGCAATGACTTGCACAGTCGTATTCACAGGAATACTCGGAACCAAATAGTTTAGACCCGTATTAATCTGCGAGACTGAAATACCTAAACTGGTGGCAAGTCCAAACAAAGTACCCAAAATGGCAAACACATCGACCGCATGACCAATAGGGCCGTATATCTTGTCACCAATAATCGGATAAAGCGTTGAGCGCATAGATAAAGGCAAGCCTTGACGATAAGCAAAATAAGCTAAGGTTAGCGCCACTACTCCATTGATCGCCCAAATGTGAAAGCCCCAGTGAAAATAAGCAATCTGCATGGCTTCTTTGGCGGCAGCAATGGTTTGAGGCTCGGACAGTGGCGGCGTGGCAAAATGCAGTACGGGTTCAGCGACGCCATAAAATAGCAACGCAATACCGTACCCTGCTGAAAACAGCATCGCAAACCATTCTATAAAATTATACTGTGCCTCACCATGATCAGGACCTAACTTAATACCGCCATAAGGAGAAAACGCTAGTACCACAATAAACATCAAAAACAGCGCCGTTGCCAGCATATAAAACCAGCCAAAAGTCTCTGTGGTAAAACTCAGTACCTGCTCAAATGCCCCGCTAGCCAGCTGCGGATTGACCGAAGTGCCAATGACTAGCAATATCATGACAATCGCTGTCGGGATAAATACGGGCATCAAAATAGTAGAGCGCACGCGTTTATTCTGCATAGTTAAACCTCTAAATAGGGCCGGTAGTTAAAACCACCTTGTTATCGATAGTTTGTATAAAAGCATCAAATGTATGGCTGCTTAAAAATTGAGCAGTCATGCTATAAAGGTGACGTTTATACCATAGTCCTCAACTAAATTCCAAAATAACAGTAGATTCAATAGTTTGATTTTGGAGCTTTGACACATTTTTAATCAAAAAAAGAGCAACCCGTAAGTTACTCTTTATCTTATGCTTAGTAGGCTTTGATGTTAGTGCACTGCTAGCTTTCAATCGCTGCTGCAAGCTTTTGTGCCAGCTCAGCTAACTTGTCATTGTCCGCCTGCGCAGCTGCATGAACGCCCAATTCATGAATACTGCCTGGTATCAGATGAATGTGATAATGAAATACCGTTTGGCCCGCTTGCGCGCCGTTTAATTGCATTTGGATAATACCTTCGCGTGCAAACACTTCTCGCTGCGCGCTCATTACCTTTTTAGCACTCATCAGTACCGCTGCCGCGTATTCAGGTTCAAGATCAGCTAAATCAACCGCTTTTTGCTTAGGGATAACCAGCACATGACCCTCTGCTTGCGGCATAATGTCCATAAAGGCTAAAGTTTTATCATCCTCATAGACCTTGTGATGCGGAATATCACCGTTTAGCATTTTGGCAAAAATATTATTATCGTCGTAATTGTTTTGGCTCATTATTTTATCCTTATTTGGGTAAGCTTGCCTTTATATCAGCGTAACTATAGTGAACGATATAGGGGCAAACTACAAGGTGCACCTGTTTTAAAACTATTATTTATCACGTCATCTATTGCCGCCTAAATGGCCTATATAGCTACTATTGATTAGCGAGAAGTAGCGCAAAAATGCTATACTATGAGCCTATTTTGACGACGATAACTCTATGGATTCGACGCAATCATACGATAAAATATCAGTACAGCCAGACTTAGTACAGCCAAATCAGGATGCTGGGGACGCCGCAGTAGCCTATACTCATGAAACCTACGAGCAAATACCACTTGATACCCGTGTCAAACCGACTATAGATCCAAACGCTTACATACTTGCAGACGCCATCACTGATGATTTGATCAAATGGCACATTCACAACTGTAAAATCACCAAAAGACAAGTGACGCAAGATGAACCATTGCCGTTTTTGTATCACTATGATAGCTTAGATGACGCTGTTAAACAGAGCCATCCTTTAACGCCTGACTTGCTTGCTCAATTTAATACGCCTATGAGCGCTCAGGATGCTGCCACACTTATCGGTATCGATGAAGCACTGATATCGACGCCTTGGCACATCAAAGTGGTCGGCTCTGTCGTCGTATTTAGCGAAGCCTTGCAGTTAGCCGTGCGCTTGCAATGGACTAATACAGGCAAAGCCACCGAGCAGCTGTACATGCAAAATAAGGAAGACGCTATCAAAGCGGCCTTTAAAGACTGGCAGTTTTTTGGCCGTGTCGATGTACTTTATAAAAACGGCAAACAAAAACTGGTCAGTATTGATGAGAACGGCACAACTGATGAGTCCGTACTTATCTTTGAGGTCAGTAGCGACTATCAGCAACTGCCAGCGACGCATGCTTTAGCCCTCATTGCCAAACTTGAAGCTGACAAAGACAAGCTGCCTTGGTTTGAGGCGGCTATTTTGGAGCGTATCGAATAACTTAAGACAGCTATTCGCTTATAAACCTATTACTAGCGATTATTAACCCTCAAAGCACTCACTCCTGTGTCAAATTAACACCCTTTTAAAACGTAAGGAATATCCCATGGATTATCGCTCAAAAACCTCTACTGGCGGTCGTAATATGGCAGGCGCACGAGCGTTGTGGCGCGCAACTGGCATGACCGATGGTGATTTTGGCAAACCTATTATCGCAATCTCTAACTCTTTTACGCAGTTTGTACCGGGTCATGTGCACCTAAAAGATTTAGGACAATTGGTCGCCCGTGAGATTGAAAAAGCAGGCGGCGTGGCCAAAGAGTTCAATACTATTGCAGTTGATGATGGTATTGCTATGGGTCACAGCGGTATGCTCTACTCCTTGCCCAGTCGCGATTTGATCGCAGATTCTGTTGAATATATGGTCAATGCTCACTGTGCTGATGCGCTCGTTTGTATCTCTAACTGCGATAAAATTACCCCTGGTATGCTTATGGCAGCTATGCGTTTGAACATCCCAGTCGTCTTCGTCTCAGGTGGCCCTATGGAGGCAGGTAAAGTGATTGCCAGTACTGTCGCTCATAGCCATAACAATGACGGTCAAAGCGATGCACAAGCGACAGATAGTAAAGGTAATGCCATTCGCAAATTGGATCTAGTCGATGCGATGATGGACGCCGCTGACGATACGATCAGCGATGAGGATGTCCTAGCGATCGAGGTGTCTGCCTGTCCTACTTGCGGCTCATGTTCAGGCATGTTTACTGCCAACTCGATGAACTGCTTGACCGAAGCGCTAGGTTTATCTTTACCTGGTAATGGTTCACTACTTGCCACCCATGCCTTGCGCCGTGAGCTATTCTTAGAAGCAGGTCGTACTATTGTCGATCTAGCCAAGCGCCGCTACGAGCAGGATGATGACTCAGTATTACCGCGCTCTATCGCGAGCAAAGCGGCGTTTGAGAATGCCATGAGCCTCGATATCGCTATGGGCGGCTCAACCAATACGATTTTGCATCTATTAGCCGCGGCTAATGAGGCGGAAATTGACTTTAAGATGGCAGATATCGATCGTCTCAGTCGACGCGTACCTTGTCTATCCAAAGTTGCCCCTGCTACGCAAAAATACCACATGGAAGATGTGCATAGAGCGGGCGGCGTTATGGCATTACTCGCTGAACTTGATCGCGCAGGGCTGCTCAAAACAGACATTCCAACGATCCATAGTCCCTCTATGCGCGCGGCTATCGATAAGTGGGATATTATGAATCCTGATAATCTTGAGGCGCGCGCGCGTTATATTGCAGCCCCAGGCGGCGTACGTACGACTGAGGCCTTTTCACAAGCCAAAGAGTGGCCTAATCTCGATGTCAACCGTGAGTCAGGCTGTATTCGTAGCGCCAAGCATGCTTACTCGGCAGATGGCGGCCTTGCGGTACTGTACGGCAATATTGCTGAGCGCGGCTGCGTGGTCAAGACCGCAGGCGTTGATGAGAGCAACCTAGTGTTTACAGGGCGTGCGCGTATATTTGAGTCACAGGATGCGGCTGTTGAGGCAGTACTAGGGGATCAAATTGTCGCAGGAGATGTGGTTATTATTCGCTATGAAGGGCCCAAAGGTGGTCCTGGTATGCAAGAGATGCTCTATCCAACGACGTATCTTAAGTCCAAAGGGTTGGGCAAGCAGTGTGCTCTACTCACCGATGGTCGCTTCTCTGGTGGCACCTCAGGCTTGTCAATCGGTCATGCCAGCCCAGAGGCAGCAGAGGGCGGCGCGATAGGTCTTGTTATCGAGGGCGATACTATACATATTGACATTCCTAATAGAACTATCAATATGGATGTCAGCGATGAAGATTTGGCCGCGCGCCGCGCTGAGATGGAAGCGCGCGAGCGCAATGCATGGAAACCAGTGGATCGCGAGCGTCACGTCTCCCCTGCTCTTCGAGCATACGCAGCGATGACCACTAGCGCCGATACAGGTGCGGTACGTGATGTGAGTCAAGTTGAGCGCTAAGACTCTATAAAGTTAACAGTCAAGAAGTACTGATATAGCCAGCATTCGTGCTGGCTTTTTTGTGAGTAGGATACTCTACCAAAACACAACGTATTTGCGTCTTTGATAACGTTTTTTTGCGAAAACACTGATGGTTTATCGTCATGATAAATGAGGTTTTATTGACAAGCTTTTTACATCTCAAAAACTAAAAATTAAAAACTACAATATCGGTGCGTACAAACCTTATGATTGAGAATTACAATCTGCTGTTATTAATCGGTGGTATGGCCTTTTTATTTGGCTCTTTATTTCCGCTCATATCCAAACGTGTTCCAATCTCTTTACCTATGCTACAGGTGAGCTTTGGTGCCATTATTGGCTACTTTTGGCTTACCTTATCATTTTTGGATCCGTTAGAGAACGGCATCATTATCGAAAAGCTCACTGAGGTCGTTGTACTCGTCTCTTTGGTTGGCGCAGGCATCAAGATCGATACCGAATTGGCTTGGCAGATGTGGCGTCCAACCGTACGTTTGTTATTGATCACTATGCCCATTTGTATCTTTGCGATGGCGATTCTTGGCTATTACACCTTTGGTTTAAGCCTTGGCGCTGCTATTTTGCTGGGTGCGGTATTGGCTCCGACTGATCCTGTGCTGGCCTCTAGCATTCAAGTTGGGCCGCCTAATACAGGCGGTGAAGATACGCCGCGCTTTACTTTGACCTCAGAGGCAGGGCTCAATGATGGTTTGGCATTTCCTTTTGTCTATTTGGCTATAAAGATAGCAGAGGCCTATAGTGAAGGTAAGCGCTTTAGCCTTGAGATGCTGGGTTCATGGTTTTTGCAAGATGTGTTATGGCAGATCGGCGTCGGTGTGCTTGTCGGTGTCATCGTCGGTAAACTGATGGCAAAAGCGGTATTCTCCAGGCACTCTCGTGAGACCATTATCTCGCAAGGCTACGTTGTTATCGCGTTGACATTATTGTCCTATGGGATCGCAGAGTACGTACATAGCTATGGTTTTATCGCAGTATTTGTCGCCGCATTTTCGTTTCGACGTTCAGAACATGAGCACAGCTATCACGAAGAACTACACGATTTTGCCGAGCAGTCTGAGGGTTTGCTCATGTCACTTGTGCTGGTGACTTTTGGTATGCTTATCGGTCAAGGATTGCAGTCTAATTTTGAGCTCACTTGGCAAGTCTATATCGTAAGCTTTGTCTTTTTGCTCATAATAAGACCGCTTGGCGGCATTATCGCTTTGTCTGGACTCGATATGCATCGCACCGAAAAATATGCTATATCAGCATTGGGTATCCGCGGTATCGGTACGCTATATTACCTCTCCTATGCGCTCAATCAAGGCTATTTTGCCGATGAGGACGCCATCAAACTATGGGTAGTCTGTAGTATTGTGATACTCATCTCTATCTTTGTCCATGGTTTAAGCGCACCTAAATTATTAAAGATGACGCCTGATATCAACTAGGTGGGGTGATAGGTTTAAGCGTCATCTGCTAAGCGCTAGTTTTTATTTATCAAAGACAAAACCGCTTCTGTCAGCGCAAACTGACGAATATCATTAAGCATCGTGGTATCAAAATTATGGACAAAAGCAAACGATAATTGCTGCGCTGGATCACACCAAGCGACAGAACCGTTATAACCCATATGACCAAACCCAATATCCGTCTCATTGCAGACGCTAAATAGACGGTGATACCCAAGACGCCAATTCATTGCTGCCGGCATAACCGCGTCCATACTGTTTGACTGTGCTGCCGCTAGTTGCGTAAATGTCTGCTTATCGATGATGGTTTTGCCTTGCCAAACGCCGCCGTTTGCTAACATGGCATAAATAGTTGCTAGTGCCTTCGCTGATGCCACACCATTGGCGGCGGGTATAACGGCCTTTAGTACCTCATCGGTATGATAATTTATCGGCTGCCGATTGGACGGTACGAGCGCAGCTCTGTAGTTATTGGCATTGATAGCGCTATGATCAAAGTACAAGCGGTTGATTTGAGCGGTGTTTAGTTCTGTTTGCGCGTTTGACGATTCAACTTGCTTATCCAAGGCGCGCTGTTGCCAACAGTGATAGCTTGGCAGGCTTTGATACATCTCAAGGGTTTTAGGTGAGTCTACTTTCAATACCGGTTTGTGACGCTTAGCACCTGTTTGTGAAGAGGGTTGCAGGCTGTCTTGCTCTGATGGCTCAAAGTCTTTAACGAGCTTAGCCACTGTATTGACCTTGGCCTCAGGCACGCCAAAATAACAGCTATCTGCTATCCCTAGCGGCTCTGTTAAATAGTGACGCAGGGCTTGTGCTAGAGTCATATCAGTGACCGCTTCTATTAATCCACCAAGCACCCAACCAAAGATTAGGGCGCTATAGGCGCTCTCATACTCATCGCCAGTTTTGCTGTTGGCATCAGGTTTAGTCATTGGCATAGCCGCAACTTTTGCCAGCATCGCTTGCCAGTCGATCAATGTCTCGCTATCGGTCTCAATAGAGGAGATCGCAAATAGATTGGCCTGATGAGATAGAACCTGCCTTAAAGTGATATCTGCTTTACCGTTAGCGGCAAAATCTGACCAATAGCTGGCAATCGCGGCATCATAGTCGAGTAAACCCTGTGACACCAAAACATGAATAAGGGTTGAGAGTACCCCTTTACCTGTCGAAAAATTCAAGGATAAGGTATCAGCCTGCCAAGGTATATCCTTTTGCGCCATACCGACACTCGCCTGCATAATACATTCGCCTGCTTGATAGACAACTAGTGCCCCGCCCGCTGGCGCGTCATCCAATTGCAAATCATTAAATATCTGCGCGATACGCAGCTCAAAGTCGGTATCAGTATGCTTGGTCATAATACTTCCGTTTATAGTGACTTAAATAATTGATTTTTATTACTTATAAAAAAAGGCCACCCAAAGGTCGCCTATTTTGTGTTGGGTGTTTGGACTGTACACTGATTATCGCGGAACGAGCAAGCGATTACGCACTTCTTCTTCTAAACCAGTCAGTCCATGACTTTGTCCACGTGCCATAGCAGTATCCATCTTGCGACCGCGTAGCCATCCTGCTCGCAGGGCTATCGCCGCACCAACACGATTGCCAGAGCCGCAATGCATCGCAATTTTTTTGCCATGGTGCTGTCGCAAAATATTATCAAACGCTAAGATGTTAAGCTGCTTGAGATCATTGGCCCCACTAATAGGTAGCTGCTCATAGCTCATGCCTGCTTGCTGGACCGCATTAGCTTCATCAAAGACGAGCTCGTCATCAGGTTGCAGATTGATAACCAGTTCAACACCCGCTTTTACCAGTGCAGCTATCTTGTCATCATCTAACGCGCCGCAAACAATAGTCTGCGCGTCCGGGCGAAAATAGGGCTGCAAAGCTTGATTGAGGGCAATACCGTTATCAGTATCAATGTATTGAACATTGGCGTCATTACTTTTAGCGTCATTATTCTTAGCGTCGTTGCTAGATGTCACATCCAAGTTTTGAGTAGATTCAGTCATAATCGTTCTATTCATAGTCAATAAAAAATACGCTTGTCATAAAGCGATAGTGATAGCTTTTGCTAAGCGCCTATCAGCTAGTAATAAGCGCTTAGCTAAGAGTAAGCCATTAGCATAACGAATAACTAGGCGTCCGCGTCTACAAGCTCAATATGACCTGTCAGGTGCGGCTTATCGTTTTTGGCACTATAGAGACCAAATACGCACTTGTCTGCTGCGTCGTTAAGCTTAGCCACAGGTTCTGAGATCAGCTCTACTTCTGATGGCAAAAATATTGGTAATTTAAAGGACACCTCAACCTTACAAGCATCAGGCAAGTCAGCGATAAGCGCCAAGCTCTTAGCCTTTGACCACATACCGTGAGCGATCGCTTTTGGAAAGCCAAACGCGCGCGCGGACAAGGGATGCAAATGAATGAGATTAAAATCTCCTGAAATAAAGGCGTAACGGCGACCGATATCCTCTGGTACCTCAAAGACACTGTGCACGCCCTCTTCATCGATCATCGGCTTGACAGTGACAGGACGCGGCGCACTCTTTTTGCTTTTGCTGCTAGACGTTTTGCCGCGAGATAGATACGTCGATGTGCCCTCCCAAGCGACATCATCCCCTGATTTGACAGTCGTCACAAAGTCAAACTGCTGACCTTGATTGTGTTCACGTAGATTGGCGAACGCCACAGACATAGTCACCGTTTCGCGCTCACCAATAGGACGGTGCTGAGTGACACTATTATCTACATGGACAAGTCCTAGCATCGCAAAAGGAAAGGACTCTTTGACCATCATATTCATCTGTAGCGCTTGTGATAGCACTGCAAAATAGGTAATCGGAATCTTGCCATTGTCCGCAAAACCGCAAATCTTGCGATAATCGTCTAGATTGCTTTGATCGATATGCAAGTTCTCGACATGATAAGTGGCGTTTGGCAATGAGTCTTTGCTGGCCTTTTCACCAGTAGGCAGCAAGCTTTTGATGATATTGGCGTAAGTAGTATGCGCTTTTGGCAACGCATCATAATATTTGTCTGACATAAGTCAATCCTAATAAGGCAAGGTTTAAATATAATAAGTTTAAATATAATAAGTAAAGCAAGAGCAAATTTGGTAGATTAGGCTGTGTTTTTATCATAAAAAAGCCACCCTAGGGCAGCTTAATTTATATTTAATAGTAATAATTTGTGATTTTGTAAGAATATAATAAAGGTTATCAATAACTTATATTATTATTTCTCAAAATAACTTTTCATACAACCCGTAAATTATACAACAAGCAAACGCTTATGCACCGAGCAGACTTTGACCACAAACCCGTACAGTATTGCCATTAAGACCACCAGAGGCAGGTGATGCAAACCAAGCGATAGTTTCGGCTACATCAACTGGCAAGCCGCCTTGGCTCATAGAGTTCATGCGGCGACCTGCTTCACGAATAGCAAATGGAATCGCTTCTGTCATTTGCGTCTCAATAAATCCTGGCGCAACAGCATTGATCGTCATGCCTTTATCATTGTTATCCAACTGCTTAGCTGTTGAATTGACAAGGCCGATAACGCCCGCTTTTGAGGTCGCATAGTTAGTTTGACCCATGTTGCCTGCGATACCTGAGATTGACGAGACACAAACGATACGCGCATCCTCATTGAGTACCTCGTTATCAAGCAAGTAGCGATTGATTCGAGCAATACTACCTAAGTTGATATTGATAACCATATCCCACTTTTGCTCATCCATCTTGGCAAGTGTCTTATCACGAGTGACGCCAGCATTGTGGATGACAGCATCAAGTCCGCCACGTTTTTGCGCCGCTGTCGCAATCTCTTTGCCTGCGTCTTCGCTTGTGATATCGACCGTCAAGACTGAACCACTGATTTCGCTGGCGACTTTTTGCAAGTCCGCTTGCTGCTGCGGAACATCGAGGCAGATAACATGGGCGCCTTCACGGGCTAGAACGCGAGCGATTGCCTCACCGATACCGCGGCTTGCCCCTGTCACTAGCATGGTTTTGCCACCCAAAGGCTGTGTCCAATCGATATCAACCGTATTGCCTTCGCTTACACGTACGACTTGTCCTGAGACATAAGCTGAGCGCGCTGAGGTAAAAAAGCGCACCGTTGAATCTAGGTTGTCCTCAGCGCCTTCATTGACATAGATTAGCTGCGCTGTGATACCGCGCTTAAACTCTTTACCCACTGACTTGATAAACCCTTCAAGCGCGCGCTGCGCTAGTGCCGTTTCAATATCATCGATAGACTCAGGCGGACGACCAACAATAATCACGCGACCTGACTTCTCAACCCGGCGAGCAACGCTATGAAAGAACTCATAAACTGCTTTAAGACCTTCAGCGTCGCTTATATTGCTAGCATCAAATAACAAGATTTTGAATTTATCTTCGCTGCCAGTATTACCTTTTGCCTCAACGCCTGCATCAGCTAAAGCGTCTTTAATATCGTCGCTACTATTGACGAATACTTCAGCATGCAGCTCTGACAAGATACGCGCGATTGACGCACTGACGCGGCTATCATCACCTGCCGCACGGCCCACAAGTACGCTACCTCGTACTAGGCGCTGACCACTCTCAAAACGATCAAGAGTAACAGGCTGCGGCAAGCCTAAGTTTTTTGCAACTTTTTTACCTATTGAAGACTGAACAAAATCACCATAACGATCCGACATAGCATGCTCCGATTAATAAATATAAAATAATGAATAATATCAATGAAAAGATATCTTAATTATCATTTGTAGAATACCTTCTCACTGTATTTAAACAAAATATGAGTAGATAGCCTATTATAAACTGATAATTTGCCTATTTATGCCCAGTTTTATAGACACGGCAGTTACTATCTGTTGCTTTAAAAGCGATAAGCTTATGTTAAAATAAACACAACAAATTATAGCTAACTGATTTAGATATAACAATATGTTATCAAAGTTGCCTATCAATAGTGGTTACAATTGCTGTTTACGTCCATATTTTAAATAATATGGACTAAGTATAAGTATATAAAGATGACCTATGAGATATAAACTCTTCAGTTTGCTAAACAGCTACACGTAATATTCAAAAAGTCACTATCATAGGCACCATTGATAGCTACAAGATCACAGCACTTAGTGTTATAAGTGCTCTTTTATTTTTAACCTACAAGTATGAGGACACCGTTATGAGCGACAAAAAAGACAGCCCTATCGTTGAAAGCACCGTTGTAAAAGGCAATGCTACAACTGACACAAACGCTACTAACAGCAAAGACACAGCCAAAGCAAGTGATTCAAAATTTGATTCTATCGCTGATCTTAAGCAAGCGACAGATATCGTCGATAGCGACGGCAAACCTGTAGACACTCAAGCCCAAAGCGCTGACGCTGACAAAAAAGCGAAAATTAAAGCGGATATTGCAAGCGAAAAAGCGGCAACTGAAGAAAGCGAATCAAACGCAGCTCCAGCTAAGTCAGCTGCAAAAGATGAAGCTAAGACTAAGTCTGATAGCAAAGCAGACACAAAGCCTGCGACTAAGTCAAAAGCGGAAGCTAAACCAAAAGCGGAAGCTAAGTCTGCGGCAACTGACAAAAAAGACAGTAAAGACGATAAAGCTGCTGACACTAAAGCTAGCAAAAAGTCTAGCGCTAAGCCTAAGAAAAAACCTAGCGCTAAATTAAGTACAAACCAGCAACGCGTTGCCGTTATCGGTGGTAACCGTATCCCATTTGCGCGCTCAAATGGCACCTACGCCGATGCTAGCAATACAGACATGCTAACCGCAGCCTTAAATGGTTTGATTGAGCGCTTTGACTTACAAGACGAAGTACTCGGTGAAGTGGTTGCAGGCGCAGTCATGAAACTTAGCCGCGATATCAACTTGACGCGCGAATCTGTCCTTAACACAGCGCTTGATCCGCACACACCATCATATGATATCTCGCAAGCTTGTGGTACTGGCTTACAAGCGACTTTTGCTTCAGCGAATAAAATCGCTTTGGGTCTTATTGACTCTGCGATTATCGGCGGTGTGGATACCACATCAGACGCACCTATCGCTATCGGTGATGGCTTACGTAAAGTCATGATCAAATTAGGCGCAGCCAAAAACAACAAGCAGCGTTTAAAGGCCTTGATGGGTCTAAATCCAAAAGACTTGATCGATGCGCCGCAAAATGGTGAGCCGCGTACAGGTCTATCTATGGGCGAGCACCAAGCGATTACTACCCTTGAGTGGAACATCAGCCGCGAAGCCCAAGACGAGCTGGCCTTTAACAGCCATCAAAACCTTGCCCGCGCTTATGACGACGGTTTCTTTGATGATTTGATCACCCCGTATAAAGGTCTGACTCGCGATAATAACTTGCGTCCTGACACCACTAAAGAAAAATTGGCCAAGCTCAAGCCTGTATTTGGCAAAAGAAACGCCAACCCGACAATGACTGCTGCCAACTCAACTCCGCTGACTGATGGCGCCTCATGTGTACTGCTAGCTAATGATGAGTGGGCAAAAGAACATGGTCTTAAGACTTTGGCTTATATCGTTCATCAAGAGACTGCTGCCGTTGATTTTATTGGTAAGTCAGGCACGACAGAGGGCTTACTGATGGCACCAGCATATGCCGTACCGCGTATGCTTGAGCGTGCAAATCTTAGCTTACAAGACTTTGACTTTTATGAGATTCATGAAGCCTTTGCCTCGCAAGTACTCTCAACGCTAGCGGCTTGGGAAGATGAGAGCTTCTGTAAAGAGCGCTTAGGACTAGACGCACCACTAGGGTCAATCGATCGTAGTAAGCTTAATGTCAACGGCTCATCACTTGCCGCCGGTCACCCGTTTGCTGCAACTGGTGGTCGTATCTTAGCCACTGCTGCCAAACTGCTTGATCAAAAAGGCTCAGGCCGCGCGCTAATCTCAATCTGCGCTGCTGGTGGTCAAGGTGTGACTTGTATCTTAGAGAAATAAGTTACCCTTTAAATTAATAAAGCACTGTTAGATTTTAAATTACCCTTCAATACTTTGGAGGGTATTTTTTTTGTCTAAAATATTTATTACAAAATAGGGTGACTACAACGTCAAAGCAACAAGTAGCAAATCGTAGCCTGTTTAAAATTTTGTTGATAGATATGCTAGAGTAAATCAAGACGATGATCTTTTAGCATAAGACAATAAAGCGCTATAAAGGAGTAAATAATAATGGCGAAAATACCCTCAGCAATCGACCCAAAATCGCTAACGACGCAAGAGCGAGATGAGCTAAGTCACGCTGAGCAAGACAACTTTATCGAGCGTATGGACAAAGAGGTGTTCAATGATGAGCTGCGGCGCAAAATGCACGAAGACTTAATCGACACCTATGATGAGGAGGTTGAGAACGAAATCGATGACTATATGCGTGATTTTCGTTTTGATGGCTTTGAGATGAGCGATCAAGACAGGTTCGATCGTCGCCTATACTTTCAAGAACTAGTGCGCCTACAGCGCGAACTGATTAAACTACAAGATTGGACGGTTGATCGCGGTGAGCGCATCGTGGTGATATTTGAAGGGCGCGATTCGGCGGGTAAAGGCGGCGCGATTAAACGTATTACTCAGCGTCTTAATCCGAGGGTCTGCCGAGTCGCTGCTCTGCCAGCGCCAACTGAACGTGAGCAAACGCAGTGGTACTTTCAGCGCTATGTAGCACACCTGCCCGCTGCAGGTGAGATTGTATTATTTGATCGCAGCTGGTATAACCGCGTCGGCGTTGAGCGAGTCATGGGGTTTTGTACGGACGCGCAGTATGAGGAGTTTTTTCAATCGGTACCTGAGTTTGAGCGTATGCTAGTACGCTCAGGGATACGTCTGGTCAAATACTGGTTTTCGATTACTGACGATGAGCAGCACTCGCGCTTTATGAGCCGTATCCATGATCCGCTTAAGCAATGGAAGCTCTCACCAATGGATTTGGAATCGCGCCGGCGCTGGGAGGATTATACCAAAGCGAAAGAGACGATGTTTGAACGTACCCATATACCAGAGGCACCGTGGTGGGTGGTTGAAGGCAACAGTAAAAAGCGTGCACGCCTTAATTGTATTGCTCATCTATTAGAGCAAATTCCTTATAAAGAAGTGCCGCGCGCAGAAGTTGAACTGCCTGAGCGCAAACGCGATAATGAATATTACCGCGAGCCTATCCCTGATGATATGTATGTACCGCCACGTTATTAGACGCCTATCTTTTACATCGTATAAGTCGATTGCAAACTATCAATTTTGCCTGCTAGTAAACGTTCAACTTCATTCTTAATTCTTTGTCCAGCAGCATCAGTGCCAATTTGTACCGCAAAACCTGCGGGACGGTTGGCCTGCGCTTTGGTATTAATCCAAACGACTTTACCATTCATCGGCAAACGCTCGCTTGAATTGGGCAAAGTCACGGCAATGAACACCTCATCACCTAACTGCTGAACCCGATTGGAGGGCACAAACAAAGCGCCATTACTGACAAAGGATAAGTAACTGGCATATAGCGTTGCAATGTCTTCGATATGACAGGTTAAAATACCGCCGCGTCCAGGCATAGCCATTGTCAGCTCCTCAAAGGTAGGGTTATAAACTAGGGCGTGTTGAACATTCAACCATGGCACTGCTGATCGCTAAAATGGTTCCAGACACGGCGCAAGTCGAAGATAATGTCTAGACCTTAGCTTAACTTGCAACACAGTATGGGGCAATTTTAGCATCAGCCTGAAAGGACAGGACTCTTTTTTGCCGCTCCTTTGATAAAAATAGACGCTTAGAATGACTAAACTTACTATTTTTATCTTTGAATCGACTAAAAAATAGTCTCTGTCAGTGCGTATTTGTGAATTATCAAACACGCCCTAAATAGATTTAAGAGTAAAGTAGATGCTGTTGCGGTTAGCGTTACAACTGCGCAAGCTCTTGCATCAGCTTATCATAAGCAAATTTTTCTTGCACGTTTTGCTGTAGGGCGACTTTGCTCTCTTGTAGGCTAAGCGCAAACTGGTTTAGCGCATTATCGAGCGGCTGATACTTTGCAAGTGTGACCGACAGATCAATATCTTGCTGCATACTCTCAAGCCCAAGACTGATACGGCGCATATCCAGTAGCATCAGCTCTGATAGTCTGATGAATTCGGTAATACTGAGCTGAGACTGCCAATAATCACTCGCCGCTGTACTGCTGCGCTTGCCTGCTCGCAGTGCCTGCCAGACAGTTATCCATAGCGCACGTTTATGATACCAAGGCGCTTGTGCAAGCATGATCGCTGCTAGTGGCGCGCCATTTGCTAGCTGTAGTAGCTGTTCAATAGCATCATCTGTTACCGCTTCGCGATTGATAGTACCGCCCAACGCTTCTTTGACGTAGTCAAAAGCAAGTTTATGATCGATAGTCTGTAGTGGTAATTGCTGTACGCGGCTTTTTATCGTTGGCAGAAGCTTTGCTGGCATGTCGCTGATCAAAATAAGATGTACCTGAGATTGCGGCTCCTCTAATGTTTTGAGTAGCGCGTTTGCCGCTGCAATGGTCATCTGCTCGGCATAATCTAGGATACAAATACGCATACCCTGCCCGCCTTGATAAATAAAAGGTTGCAGCGCACGAATATCATCAACTTTTATTTTTAGCGCCGCAGCACTCACCGCTTTGGCAGACTTTGTGCTTTTAGGTTTGCTCTCTTGCTGATTATGCTCGGCGCTCACCGGCAGGCTTATTAAAGGTAACACCTGTAGGCTTGGATGGGTGCCAGATCTAAGCCATTGACAGCTCTCGCACTGACCACAGGCCCCTAACGGATGCTTGTGTTTCTCGTAACAAAGCAGCCAAGCGACCAGACGCCAGACAAAGGCGCGCTTGCCCATACCTGACATGCCGGCAGCTAATAGTGCATGCGGTAGCTGACCTGATGACACCGATACTCGCTGGGTCAGCTGCGTCCACAACTCATGTTGCCAAGAGAGTAGCGGCGCAAAGTAAATGGCGTCTGTCGCTTTTGTTATGTCCGTCATATTTACTATGTTATCCCAGTGCCCAGTTGTCCTACAGCTTAAAGTACTGTCTGAACCATACATCCACTTTTTTAATACTTAGGCTATTTTATACCTTATTAGGCTATTTTAGCAGTTATAGCCTAGTGCTTTGAAATTCGTCTAAACTCATCGCATTTAATCGATCGAGATCCTCTTGAGTATCTACCCCTGCTGGTAGTTGAATCCTCGCGGCGGCAATAGCGATATGACCACCATTCTCCATAATGCGTAGCTGCTCTAAACTCTCAAGTCGCTCAAGTGGCGTTTGCGGCCAGCTTATAAACTGCTGTAGTAATTTGACGCGGTACGCATACAGACCTAAGTGGCGACTGGCCGCTTTGGGTATTGATACATTTGGACAGCTACTCTCACCTGTCAAACTACTCTGTGCTAACGCCATATCACGATCATATGGAATGGGCGCGCGGCTAAAATAAAGCGCACGCTGCTGATCGCCGTGAGCATGATTAACCACCTTGACTACAGAGGAGCGCATAAAGGTATCATAGTCCTCGATAGGCTCATACAAAGTCGCCATAACGCTATCGCTATCTGCTACCAGCAAATCTTTGACTTGCTCTAGGAGTAGCGGCGGCACTAGCGGCTCATCACCTTGCATATTGATGACGATATCACGATCCGCCCAGCCTTTTATTTGCGCAACCTCAGCTAAACGATCTGTACCTGATGCGTGCTCACGGCTGGTCATAACCACCTCAAACCCAGCATCCTTGCATACTGCCGCAATACGCTCATCATCGGTTGCGATACACATATCATCAGCAAAATGAGCAGCCTTTGCTTTTTGCGCGACCCACAGTATCATAGGCATCCCGTGTATCATAAGTAGCGGCTTACCTGGCAAGCGCGTACTCTTAAACCGTGCTGGAATGACAATATGCGTTTTGGCGGCTGGCAAGTTAGTCGTCATACGTGACTCCTATGATATGGCTTATTGATTGAAGGTGTTTGGGACAGTTATATTTAAAGCCTGTAGCTGGCGATGCAGCATTTGATAACAACTATCAGATAAGACAGCGCTTACAGGCAATACCCATAATCTATCGACAAGCGCTTGCTGCTGGGTACTTAAAACTTGCTCTTGCATCAGTAACGATCTTATCTTTACCGCATCTTTACTAGTGACAATGATAGGATGATCTTGATACTCAAGTAGCTCGACAAGACTAAAATCATAGTGATCAGGATAAGGGTGTTCAATAACCTCAAACCCAAGTGTCTTTAACGTCTCAAAAAAGCGTTTGGGATAACCGATACCGCTGACGCCGTGGACGGGCTGGCCAGCTTGAGGAGTAGCGCTCAATCTTCTACTATTGGACGGCCATAAACGCTGCAACTTAGCAGGCTGCAAACTCATGGTCAGTGATGAAGGCTTGTCTAGAGATGATACCTCACTAGGCTTTTGATGATGGATCACGCATGTATCCTGCAAGCGCGACATCGGCTCACGCAAAAACCCTGTTGGGAGCAATTGCTGATTACCAAAGCCGCGACTGTCATCAACCACTATCCACTCAATATCACGCTGCAATGCATAATGTTGCAAACCGTCATCAGCGATTATTAGCTGTGTATCGGGGTGCGCCGCTAGTAATGTCTCAATCGCTTGCTGGCGATTGGGGCATACCGCCATAGCAACCTGCGTGACGCCAACGATTAAACAAGGCTCGTCACCGACTAGGCTTGGATTGCTATCTGCTTTAACTAGTGCTGGCATTTGGCTACTATCACCGCCATAACCTCGGCTGATGACCCCAACTTTTATATCCTGATTCTGTAAACACTTAACCAAAGCAATAATCAAAGGCGTTTTACCACTACCGCCTACGGTGATATTACCGATAACCATAACAGGAATAGGCGCACGAAAACTCTTAAATATACTTAGTTTGTATGCTTGGCGGCGCAGTAGCATAAGCAGGCCGTACAACCAACTAAGTGGCAATAGTAACCAAAGCCAAGCCGCTTGGCGCTGCCAAGCCTCTGTCATTGTTTTCTCAAGGCTCATTTGAGACTATGCTCGGTGTCATTATCGTAAGTATTGCCATGGTATTTACTTTAGTATTAACCTTATTCAAAAACATTATTTACAGTCATGCTATTCAAAGTCACGCTCATACATCTGTGCGTAGTATCCTTGCTTATCCATAAGCTCACTATGAGTACCTAACTCGACGATCTGACCTTGATCCATCACCGCGATACGATCGGCAGATTCAATGGTCGTAAGCCTATGCGCAATCACTAATGTCGTACGGTTTTTCATGACATTATCGAGCGCCTGTTGAATATAGTACTCAGACTCATTGTCGAGCGCGCTGGTGGCTTCATCTAATATCAGTATCGGCGCGTTTTTTAGTAGCGCGCGTGCAATAGATAAGCGCTGACGCTGACCGCCAGAGAGCTGCAATCCTTCAGCGCCAATCTCGCTTTGATATCCCTTTGGCATCGCGGTGATAAAGTCATGAGCAAAGGCATCTCTCGCGGCTTGTTCGACCTCAGCTTGCGTCTTATCAGCCAGACTACCATAAGCAATGTTATTAAATATTGTGGTATTAAAGAGCACGACTTGCTGATTGACAATAGCGATTTGCGCGCGCAGACTCTCAAGCGTAATGTCTTCGATTGCCATGCCATCCATAGTGATTTGACCTGAGGATGTGTTCAAAGTGCGCGTGAGTAAGTTGACCAGTGAGGACTTGCCAGCGCCGCTACGCCCAACCAAAGCGACCGTCTCACCTGATTTGATATCTAAACTAAAATCACTCAGCGCTACCGTTGAATCAGGATAGACCAAACCTACCTGATCTAAATGGATATTCCCTGATAATTTTGGGCCAAGTGTACCTGTATCTGCCTCTTCTGGCTCATCAAGTAGCGCAAATATCGACTCACCTGCAGCGATACCTTTTTGCAGTTTTTGATTAACGTCTGTCAAAGAGCGCACAGGCTTGCTTAGCAAACCTGCAGCGGCGATATATGAGATAAACTGACCCGCCGAAAAACCACTGATAACTTCAGGACGTAGCGCCAGCCACACCACTACTGCCATCGCCATCGCCATCAAAAGCTGCACCGCAGGCGTATTGATGCTGTTGGTGACAACGATTTTCATACCTTGGCGTAGGTTTTTTAGTGAGGTGGCATCAAAACGCTTTGACTCGTAGCTTTGACCGCCATAGTTTTTGACCACATGATAGCCGCTGATGACTTCGTTTGTGATATGACTGACCTCGCCCATGGTCTGCTGAATGCTCTTTGATAACTTTAGATAACGCTTCGAGGCGATTCGAATCAGCAATAAAATAGGTGGCAATACCAAAAATAGGATTAAAGTCAGACGCCAATTGCTATAAAGCAAAAAGCCCATCAAGGCGATAACAGTCAAGCCATCACGCAATAGAGTCTTAAGCGAGTCGGTACTGGCAGCGGTCACTTGTTCGACATCAAAGATGAGTTTGGAGGAGATCGTACCCGCTGGATTGGCTAAATAAAACGCGCTTGGCAGACGCAGCAATTTATTAAATACCTCTACGCGTAGCTTATAAACCAAGTTTCGCGATACCAAAGCAGTAAAATAATTACCCAAAAAACTGCCTATACCGCGCACTAAGAATAATAAAACAATCAGTAATGGAAACAAGTTTTGTTTGGAGCGATCGCTCTGATTGATAGCATCTGTAATATACTGCAAAAGTTTAGCGACCCAGATCTCTGTCCCTGCATTGATAGCAAAGCCCAAAACAGTGAGCATAAGTGCCCACCAATAAGGTTTTAGGTACCTAAGTAAGCGTAGTAGCGTCTTATGTTTGGGTACACTATCAGGCTTGTTTGTCAACACTAAGCGCTGTTTGCTCAGTGTTTTTTTGCGACTAGGTTTAAAAGCTTGGCTCATAAAAGCCTCAGTTTTGATATAAAAATGCATTGCCCTTGTATGACAAGGCTGACGTGATTATAAAAATATAAACTATAAAGGTATAAAACGCTCATCATTGATAATAGCTAAAGTATACTCAGTCAATAAATCATTGCGGTATAGGCTGACCTTGCGGCACAACCGTACTGATATTTAAGTTTAAAAACCCAAGCTTACCTGCGATATCCATAACTCTGACTACAGATTGGTGGGTTGCATTGCCGTCAGCCGCTATCACAAACAACAGGTCACGGTTACTGCCAGCCTCTTGTTGCAGCATGCTTGTCAATTCAGCTTCACTGCTATTAGCTAGACTAATACCGTTGACTAAGTAACTGCCATCCTCTTGTACAGCCACCTCGATGCTCTGTTTTTGCTCTGCTTGCGCTACCCCTTGCGCTTCTGGTAGAACCAAATTTAGACGACTATAATGATTAAATGAGGTTGCAAGCAGTAAAAATACAATTAAGAACAGCAAGCAATCTATCATAGGCGTCAAGTTAATCTCAAGCGGCTCGACAGTAGGTTTTCTAAAGCGCATAGTGGTCTCTACATGGACTAAATTGCGTTGATCGTATTATTATCAGCGTGCAGCACTTTATTAATAGCCTGACTCATATTGACAGCCCTTTTAGTGAAGACTTTGTTTGATGAAGAATCTAACAACTGATAATCGTATAATTCCTGCACCATAAGGCCCGCTTGAGTTTCAAACTGCGCATTGATATCAATGATACGGCGCTGAAAATAACGATACGCCACTAGTGCTGGTATCGCGACGATCATGCCAGCCGCTGTAGTGATTAATGCTTGTGACACCCCAGCTGCGAGCAATGTCGGATCTTGCATGGCGTTATCTGTAATCGCTAAGAACGAGGAGATAATACCTAAAACTGTACCTAACAAGCCAAGCAGCGGCGCAATAGCGCCTATAGTACCGAGCATATTGATGTTTTTTTCTAATTGATGTATTTGCACGCTTGCACGGTTTTGCATATGCATGGTCATAGATTCAAGCCCGTACTGACGATAGAGCAAACCCGTTGCTAGGATATCACCTAGGGGCGTTTTTTCTTTGACATTTATCAGTTGCGCGCGCTTGATATCGCCATTATCGCGCAAACGGGTAATGAGCTGTTCGCGTAGCCAACTGGGAGCAATTTTGCCGACCTGTAAATTATAACTGCGCTCGATGATAATAATCAGTGCCACTATCGAACACGCTACTATAGGCGTCATTAGCCAACCGCCCGCCGTTACCAGCTCCCACATAACAACTCTCGTATCAGATAATTAGATAGTAATAACTATAATAGGCATCAAAAATCGAGTATTAAACCAGTGATGTTAGCCCGATTTAAGGTATAAAAAGCGCACGTTAGCGCTGCGCCTCTATATATTTGATGATAGCGGCAAGCTCATCTTGGTTGTGAAAGATAATCTCAACGCTACCTTGCCCGTCTTTTTTGTGTTTGAGTTTAACCTCAGCACCTAGTGCGTCGGTTAAGCGCTGGGTCAATCGCTCGGCATCATGAGCGGGTGCTGACTCGCTGCGATCAGCTTTAGGCGTAGGTTTGAGAATAGATTTGACCAGTTTTTCAGCTTCACGTACGGTCATATTACCGTCGATTATTTTTTGGGCGATGATAGGCTGCTGCTCTGATGACAGCGCAAGCAAGGTGCGCGCATGACCCATGTCAAGAGCACTATTAGCCAGATGGTCTTTGACCGCATCATGTAATTGATTGAGTCGCAGTAAGTTTGAGACTGTTGTTCTTGCCTTACCCACGACCTCGGCGATCATGGCATGACTCATACCAAACTCACTATGAAAGCGTTGCAAAGCGGCAGCTTGCTCAATGACAGATAGGTCTTCGCGCTGAATATTTTCAATCAAGGCTAAGGCAATAGCGAGCTCATCAGACAGCGCGCGCTCTATTGCTGGAATGACCGTTTTACCTGCCATTTTAGCCGCACGCCAGCGGCGTTCACCTGCGATGATTTCGTGCGTAACGATATCGTTGCTTTTGTTTTCTGTAGCAAGTAGCGGACGGATAACAATAGGTTGCATGATACCGTGCTGCTCAATTGAGGACGCAAGCTCGGTCAATGCCGTCTCACTCATATCACGGCGTGGCTGATACTTACCCGCTTGCAATAAGCTGACCTCTATTTGCACCAAGCTAATTTGGTCTTCAGCACCACCTTTATCTTTATAAGTCTTGTTGTTAGGACGCGGCGCTCGGCTACCTATATTGGCAGCAGCTTCTGGTTTTTTACTATCTAGCTCTACACTATTTACTAGCTCCAAACTATCTACTAGCTCTATGTTCTCTGACTTTATATTGGTGTCGGTATCCGCTTTAGACTTTTTATTGCTTTTAAGCTTAGACTGGGCCGGCGCTTGAGTACTTGAGGTAGCCTCTGGCAAAACGTCATCACGTACAACCGTATCATCTTGTAAGGCGCTGGCGGTGATTTGCTTTTCTTTTTTGATTGACCCAAGCAGGGCATCAAGGCCTCTATTGGCAGCCAATCCACGTTTCTTCGCCATGATTCCCAATTCCTCTAACACTAAAATAAAAGCTCGATTATAACCGATAATAAATGAAAGCGGCGTTTAATAACAGAAAAACGATGGCAATATTATTTACCAAGCATTCACTTAATCCAGCTTTTGGATGAATCAATCTCACAAAATATCGTTTTGATGATGTCAAAAACCATTGATGCTTGCGAGTAGATAAAAGTCGTGCTTTTATTTGCTTTGTTTGATGACTTCTGCTGCCAGCTTTTGATAAGCGCGCGAGCCCTTAGACCATCTCTCGTAGGCAATAACTGGCATACCGTGAGCAGGCGCTTCTGCTAATCGTACGTTTCTTGGAATATGAGTCTTGTACATGATATCGCCAAAATGCGCCTCAAGCTCAGCTGAGACATCGCGCGCCAAAGTGTTGCGCGCATCGAACAGCGTTCTGACCACGCCGCGGATATGTAGCTTTGGATTAAGCTCAGTCAAGCGCTCAATGGTTTGTGATAAGTCAGCCAAACCCTCTAACGCATAGTACTCGCACTGCATAGGGATGATGACACCATCTGTTGCGACTAAAGCGTTAATGGTCAACAGGTTCAGACTTGGCGCGCAGTCCATGACGACGTAATCATAAGGTTTGCTTTGAGTATTGGCTTGATGATCACTCAAAGCGCTCATTGCCGTTTTTAGCAGCTCATGACTATTGGTCTGTCCCATCAACGTGGTATCCATACCTGCAAGCTCGCGATTAGCACCGATGACATCGAACCCAGCAGGACTCGTCACCAAAGCGTCCTGCAACAAAACGCCATCGAGCAAAACATCCGTGATGCTCAGCGACAAGTCATTTTTGTCAAGTCCGGTGCCAGAGGTTGCATTACCTTGTGGGTCTAAATCAATCAAAAGAACCCGTTTGCGTTTAGCAGCAAGGCTTGCCGCCAAATTCACCGCTGTGGTGGTTTTGCCAACGCCGCCTTTTTGATTGGCAATTGCTATGATTTCCATAAACTCACTCAGTATTATTAATATAGGTCTATATCTTAAAAACGTGTCATCTCAACTAAATGCCGACTGTCATGCAGTCTTGGGACATTTAGTTTTATAGTATTAATGTGCCATTCATTTTCTAATTCTTGTAGCTCTTCTTGAGTTGGCGCTTTGCCTTTCATCGCGCACAAGCGGCCTGTCGCCTTTAATTGTGGCTGCGCTGCACTGACAAAGTCATGTAAGCTGGCAAAAGCGCGTGAGGTCACCACATCGTACTCGCCGTCATGCGCCTCAATACGAGAAGCGATAGGCTGCACATTGCCAAGTCCAAGCTCGCTGCTGATTTGCTTAATAAAGCGTATTTTTTTTTGATTGCTATCTAAAGCTATGCACCGGCGCTCAGGCTGACAGATGGCGATAATCACCGCTGGCATACCCGCCCCAGTACCAATATCAAGCAGCGAGCCTGCTGGCAGATGCGGTATAATCGCTAAGCAATCGACAATGTGCTTAGTTAGCGCCTCTACAGGATCGGTAATAGCTGTCAGATTATAGGCTTTGTTCCATAATAATAGCTTATCTAAATATAGTAGCAAGGTGCGCTGATCTAAGGCGGATATGTCTAATGCTAACGCTTGTACTGATTCTGATAAAATGCCAGCAAGCTTAGGCAGTTGCGCGCCTATCTTGACGAAACCTGTACTATCAAGTCCAGAAAAACCTGTAGGATTACGCGCATTTATAGCGGGCTTGGCAGTAGCGTTTGAGGATGCTGGCATAAGACGATGGGTCCGATTTTGTCGTGTGAAACTCTCATTTTATCACGAGGGTTGCACATTGAATAGTTTGACATTGCGCTGATGTCCGTCATCTTATACTATCTTTGGGATTATTGATGTGTTATTCGTTTTTTAGTCTTATCATAAATGACATATACTGACCTCTCATACTCTATTTTATAAAATAATTTATATTGTTTTGCCGATATAGCTCATATTAAAAAGTCGTTACGCTAATAAGTAGTCGCTTAAAGAATCTGCTATGCTAGAACGTATTTGACGTTAGAGCCTAATGCTTTGTAACGCTTGCCTATTACCTACTATTATCTATTGGCTATGCCTGACAGATAAGCCTAAGACGAAACCTAAAACTTTATGACTCAAACCTTAAAAGACGACACATTAGCGCCTAGCGCTGAGCAATCAGGCGACGCGACTATCAAGCCTCACCCTATTTTTATCGACGTTAAAAAGCGCTGCCAGCTCAGCTCTGATCAGCTCAAACGCTATAGCAATCATAGAGTGCTCCCCAAAGATACTCGCGCAGCGCCTCCTTTAGATATTGGCTTTGGGCAGCAGCGTGCATTAAAAGCCTTGCGTACGGCGCTAGATATTCAAGCGAGCGGCTATCATGTGTTTGCCGCAGGTGAGAATGGCTTAGGCAAACGTACGATTATCACCCGTTTGCTCGCGCGTAGTGCTGCTCGTGCGCCAACCCCTGATGACTGGGTCTATGTGTATAATTTTTCAGACCCACGCACTCCTATTGCTCTCACCTTACCCGCAGGTCAGGCACTTGTATTGCAAGAGCAAATCAGTACCCTTTGGCAACAGGCCAAAAAGCGTTTGAGTCAGCGCTTTTACAGTGATCAGTATCAAAGCCAGATTGAGGCGATCAAAAATGACGCGCACGCGCAAGAGAGCCAAGCCTATGATGCGCTCAATGCTGAGGGTAAACAGTATGACTTGGCGCTGACTTTTCGCCCCTCTGACAACAAAGCGATGTTTGTACATCCAAGTCAGTTGGCAACACAATCCTTAAATGATGCAAATGTTATAGACCCTCAACAAGATACCAGTATTGAGCTAGATACTAAAGAGTATGCGTCTACAAGTTCTGATAAACCAAAAACCCTTGATACATCAGCTGAGGATTACAACAATACACGGCGCAATTTTGCCCAAAAAAATCACATGCATAAGCGCTTAAGCCAATTAACGATTGCTCTTGAGCGCTTAGAAGATGATGCCAATGACGCCATAGAAGCCATGCACCGTGATATCGCAACACGCACGCTACAGCCCCTGTTTGCGCCTATTCAAAAGCAGTTTGAGGCGCTGCCAGCGGTAGGCTCATACCTGACGGCAATGCTCGCCGATATGGTCAACCATGTAGAGCGAATCGTAAACGCCGATGACGAGGAGTTTGTCGCCGCCCTCCTTGCGACAACGCCGAGTCGTTACGCCGTCAACGTTATGGTGACGCACGTGCCTAATAGCGGCGCGCCTGTGGTATTTGAGGATCTGCCGACGCATCTTAATCTATTAGGTCATGTCGAGCAAATCACTCAGTTAGGCACCGTTACAACTGATGTTAGTATGATTCGCGCCGGCGCCCTACACCGCGCCAACGGCGGCTACTTGCTGCTTGAAGCCAGCCACGTCCTTGAGCATCCTTATGCGTGGCAAGGACTCAAACGCGCATTGCAATCACGTAAAATCAAGCTCTCAAGCCTAGAGCAAATGCTGACCTTGACCGGTAGCTTGTCCTTAGCGCCCATGCCTGTAGATTTGAGTGTCAAGGTGATCTTGCTGGGTGAGGCCGATCTATATTACGAGCTATTAGAGTTAGAGCCTGAATTTGATGCGGTATTTAAAGTACGCGCCGACTTTCATGATGACGTAAAACGCACTCATGAGCATGAACTGGCTTTGGTTGCCAAGATGGCAGATATTATAGATTACGCAGGACTTTATCCGTTCGACAGTAGCGCGCAAGCGGCTTTACTTGAGCACTTGAGCCTGCAAGCTGAAGAGCAAGACCGTTTGAGTCTGCACAGTGATCGGCTAATCAAATTGCTTCATGAGTCTAATCGTCATGCGCGCCTTAGTAACGAAACCTTAGTCGATGCCACGCACGTCACCGAAGCGATAGCCGATATGGACGAGCGCTCAGGCTACTTACGCGATCTATACTGGGATGAGCTTAAAAACGGTCAGCAGCTTATCAAGACTCAAGGAGTAGCCGTTGGTCAAGTCAATGCCCTCACCGTCGTCAGCTACGCCGATAGTGAGTTTGGTATGCCTGCGCGCTTGACCGCAGTTATCCAGCCCAATATAGGTACTGGTGAGATTTTAGATATCGAGCGTGATGTTGATTTGGGCGGTAGTTTGCATGCTAAAGGCATGCTGATTATGACCAGCTATTTACGCGCGCTCTTTAGCCAGCACCATGCGCTAAACTTTAGTGCCTCCCTCGCCTTTGAGCAAAGCTACGCGCATATCGATGGCGATAGTGCGACCGTTAGCGAAGCTTGCGCGCTCCTATCTGCCCTAGCCGACGTGCCGATCGATCAAGCGCTTGCCATCACAGGTTCGATGAATCAGCTGGGCGAGGTGCAAGCGGTTGGTGGTATCAATGCCAAAATCGCAGGGTTTTTCGATGCCTGCCGCGAGCAAGCTCTAACCGGACAGCAAGGCGTCGTCATCCCTATGGCAAACGGTCAGCAGCTCATGCTACGTGATGATATCATTGAAGCGGTTGAAAATAAGCAGTTCTCAATTTACGGTGTTCATACGATCAACGAAGCCTTGACACTAATGACTGGCCTGCCTATCGACACCCTTAATAAAAAGAAGCGCTACCACAAAGACACCTTATTTGGCAAAGTCCTACGCCGCTTAATGCTCTGGGATGACAATCAAAACGATGACGTCGCCGATGATAGCGTATCAAAAAAAGAAGCTAAAAAGAGTAAAAAGAAGAAAAAACAAAAACGTCAAAAAAAAGAGCAGCAAGCCATACAAGAAGACGCTCAAAACGAAAAGCGGGTTAAAGATTTAAGTGATAAGGAACAAGAGTAAGCACCGCTGTACCACCTAGTCAATAAAGATAAACCAGCAAAGCTACGCAAGCAAAGCTATGCAATCATGTCTAGACGCTCTCACTCTTTTCTGCGATGATAAATAAACGAGCACTACTGTTTTTTATAAGCGCATGACACTTGCAAACTGCCAGCGACTTAATAACTTAGTAACTTAATAACTTAATAACTTAATAACTTTGACCTCATAACAATTAAAACAAATTGATAAAGGTATTTACCAATGACTGTGTCTCAGACAGACAGCCCACAAGCCGATACTCAAGCCATTGTTAAAGACGACAATACGGATAATCGTCATGGCGCGGCAACTACTGCGCGGCAATGGCAAGTGCTGTCACAGTTGCAACGCAATCGCTGGGTAGGGACTACGCACGTATATGAGCAGCTGGTTTTGGCAGGTTTTGATATCAGTTTGCGTACGGTACAAAGAGATTTAAATGCCTTGGCAAAACGCTTTCCTATAGAAAAAAATAATGCCAATCCGCAAGGCTGGCGCTGGCGTGATGATGCTCCGCTGCAAAGCTTACCGCATATGAACCTATCGCAAGCGGTCGCCTTCAACATGGTTGAGGCCAATCTTACCCAACTACTGCCGCCCGCTATTTTAGATGAGCTATTCCCCTGGTTTGATTTGGCGCGGCGCCAGCTCAAAAACAGTAAGGTCACTCACTCTTGGATAGATCGCGTGCGTATTGAACCTGCGACCCAGCCTCTAATTGCGCCGCATGTTGACCTAGAAAGTAAAGATAATATTTATCATGCGCTGTTTTATCAGATGCAGATAAGAGCCTGCTATACGCGTAGCAACAAGTCTGAGGCGAGCGAATATATTCTCAACCCTATCGCTATTATCCAGCGCGGCGTCATTATCTATATGCTCGCAACCCGCACGGATGACCCTGAGATGATCATACGCACCTTTGCCCTACACCGCTTTGAGAGCGTTGAGATTTTAGACACGCCATCTGTCACGCCTGAGGGTTTTGAGCTTGACAGCTACCTTGATGCAGGCGGTATGGGCTTTACCCATCATTTGCTCAGCCAGCTACCAGATCACGGCAAAAACACTCAAGTTGAGCTGAGATTTACCAAAAGAGCGGGTAAAAGCTTGACTGAAAGCAAACTGAGCGTGGATCAGACGGTCACCGATAATGACGACGATACGTTGACGATTAAGGCCACGGTCAATCTAACCTCGCAATTGGTCTGGTGGCTACGCGGATTTGGTAAAGGACTCATTAGTGCCAAACCTGATTTGCTATATCAAGCGGTACTTAACAAAGAATCAGTAGATAGCCTGCGATAAGCGCTCTACTTGCTGCTAATAAACAACACTATTTAATAAAAAAGGTTAACCATGTCTACCCCTTATGCCCAAGTTACCCCGCCCCTATCAGACAGTCTGAGCGCTTTAGGATTAAACGCTGAAACTTTGTTTTTTGCTTTAAATTATGAGTTCACCAAAGTTGAGACCAAAGGATTACTCAAGCGTTTTAAAAAAAACCAAGACGCTATAGATCTTGATATTGCTTGCGTGCTGTATGACAAAAACTGCACTATCGACGATATCGTCTGGTTTAAGCAATTACGGGACAAAGCGGAGTCCGTCAGGCATCAAGGAGACAGCCTAAACAGTAAAGATCGCGGCGATCAATCCTTGTACCGTGCGCCGCTTGATCAAGAGCAAATTCGCCTAGCGCTCGCCGATATACCAGAGCATATCGAACATATTGCCATGCTTGTCAGCTCCTATCACGGTCATCCGTTAGGTAAGCTCAACGCTGGTGAAGTGCATTTAAGTGATGATGAAGGCAACCGCGCCTTTGAAGTTAATTTAAGACAATCTCCTCGCGATTGTAGCGCCGTATGGATTGCAAGTTTACGCCGAGGTATAGAGGACTGGCATTTAACTTTGCAAAATCTACCGCTAGATGAGCACGATATCCCAAAAGCGGCGCAACTAATAGCACATGAGCTTGCCCGCGTACTACCCATGCCGCTAGCACCTGTGTCGTCAGAATCAGGCGGCTAATGCCTGTCAACAATCGCTCTTAGTAAGTACAAAAATGAGCATAAAAAAGGTGAAACATTTTAGTGTCTCACCTTTTTTATGTATGACAGATTCGATTACTCAAGCGGCTCACCGCAGTGCGGACAAAAATTCTTTTTACGCATCTCTTTTTCTCGGCGCTCAAGCTCTTGCTCACGCAGCACCTGCAAGACAATATCTTGCGCCTGCTCACGATCGAGTCCAAGCTCGCGGCGAATCTTATCAATCATGACCTGATTTTGTACCAAATCAAAATCACTATCTACCAGCTGCTCACGAAAATCCTGTTCCAACTCATCTCGGCGCTGCGCCAGCTCGTTGGCAAGGCCCGTCGCCAAAATACCTGCAGGCAAAGCGGCCAAGCCTACACCCAATATAGTGATAATCGCGCCTAATATCTTGCCTGCGTTGGTGATGGGCGTAACATCGCCGTAGCCGACCGTGGTCAAAGTAACCACCGCCCACCACATCGCCTTAGGTATCGACTCAAACTCTTCTGGCTGCGCGTGGTTTTCGACCAAATAAATACCACTTGATGCAGTGACAATCATAATAATTAAAATAAAGATGACCGCCTGAAACGAGCCCTTTTCTTTACTAATGACCACCAGCAAAATGCGCATTGAGACAAAATAGCGGGTTAGTTTTAGGATTCTAAATAGACGCAAGATACGTAAGAAACGCAGATCTATGGTGACAAAAAAGTTTAAAAAGGCGGGCGCAATGGCGACCAAGTCGATAAGCGCAGACGGGCTTTTGAGCCACTCCCAGCGCTGTCGCCACGTAGTATTATCAGGCTTTGCTTCAGCCACGCTCCATAGTCTTAGCAAATACTCAATAGAAAATATAACGATGGAGAAGTTTTCAAATAACGTAAAGTACTCTTGATAAGGATAGTATAAGTGATCTACAGACTCAGCTATGACCGCGGCGACGTTGGTCATAATCAAAACAATCAGGAAGTAATCGACGTAACGACTTAGCCAAGTATCGTGTTCATCATTTTGTAAAATATTATAGACAAAATGACGCAAGCGCCGTACAGGTTGGAGTAGCATGCCGTTCCTATGCGGTATAACACCGATCTAGTTTATAGTTGAGTCACTTTGAGAGTATTTGCTACTAGTATTTGTTTTACGTCGCCTCTGTTAGCATAAGTAAAATCAATATTCGTAGAATAAATGAGTTTAGATTTGATAGTAAGCGCTATCAATAAAATATCATATAAATTAATATTTTGTTGAAATCGTTATAAAACGTTTTGCTTAAATTTCTTAAAGCAAATAACATCGAGCTTACCTTTTATTTATACAGATGCAGCGTAGTAAACGTAGACCAATACAAGCAAGACAAAAACAGTGACTATCAGACCAAATTGCAAGACACGATGATCAATACTCAAATTGCGACTGACATCATTAGCCGGTATTAAAGATAAACCACAATCAGGACACGCGCTATTAGACTGATTAACCAAAGTCATATTTCGAGCATTCTCGCAGCGAAGCGGTGAGTTACTACAGTATCCAATCATAAGGTATTATCGACCCCTTTTTTATAAAAGACAGCGTTTACTATCACTACTTCATCATCAATCATTGTGCACTTATTTTAATCAAAGTCACCATCTTAAACGATCAAAATATGTGACGTCCAAGATACCTTTAATATCTTTGGCGTCAATTTAGCTTTAAATCCTTACCATCTGTAAGGTTTTTACATTATACTGTAGGTAGGACGATAAGAGCTGATCCTAAAACTACTATTGGCCTTTGACCCCTGATGCCATCCCTCATCGGCGGTCTATCACTCACTTTTAGTATTAAGGAATACATGATGAAACTACAATCCCTAGTTTTAGCGACTGCGACTGCAATGATGATGACAACGGCTTTTGCTGTTCCTGTGGGTACTTGGACGCTAGGTGCAGGCGCGCATGGCGTTGTACCTAAAAGCGATAACGGCACCTTATTAAATGGTGCGCTGTCGGTTGATGTCGATGATGATATTCGCCCGACTCTTACAGGTGAGTATTTTATCGCTAACAATGTAGGCATCGAGCTACTAGCCGCTATTCCTTTTCATCATGATATTACCCTAACTGACGCGGGCGGTAATCAAATCGATGCAAAAACTCAGCATCTTCCACCTACTTTGTCTGTGCAGTATCATTTTGATAATAGTATGATGCCAATGAACATCAAGCCCTTTGTGGGCGTGGGTGTCAACTACACTACCTTTTTTAAAGAAAGAATCGGTACTGGTGATGATTTAGAGCTTGATGACAGTGTTGGCGTTGCAGGTCATGTCGGCGTAGATATTCCCTTTACACCAACAGAATCATTCCGTATTGACGCACGCTATATGGATATAGAAACAGACGTCAAGTTAAATGGTAATGATATCGGCTCTGTGGATATAGATCCTTGGGTATACGGCGTTGCCTTTGTCAAACAGTTTTAATCGACTTATGCTAAACACTAAAAAAAGCCAGCTCAATAGCTGGCTTTTTTATCTTTAAACTGGCTGTTTTATTACTTTATAAGCTAAGTACTAAAGTAGAATACGACGCGGATCAGCGAGTAAGGTTGTAATATAGCGAGTAAACACAGCAGCATCAGCACCATTAATAACGCGATGATCATAAGACAAAGATAATGGCAGCATCAAACGCGGCTCAAAGGTTTGTGTGCTCTCATTCCAGCGCGGTTGCATACTCGCTTCAGACACGCCTAAAATACCTACTTGTGGCCAGTTTACCAAAGGCGTAAAGGCGGTGCCGCCCAAGTTACCTTGACTCGATATGGTAAAGCTTGCGCCTTGTAAATCTTTGGTACCAAGCTTTTTATCACGGGCTTTTGCTGCCAGCTCACCGATCTCAACGGCGATCTGCTTGAGACCTTTGTCCTGAGCATCTTTAATAACAGGGACAATCAGACCGTCATCAGTAGCAACGGCAATACCCATATTGACACTTTTGCGTAGGATGACTTGCGTATTATCATCACTCAAATGACTGTTAAAGCGCGGATGCTGAGTCAGCGCATAAGCGGTCGCTTTGACAATAAAGGCTAGTATGGTAAAGCCAATACCTTCCGCTTTCATGCCGCCTTTGAGCTCGCCGCGTAGCTTTTCAGTTTCGGTAATGTCTGACAAATCAAACTGCGTCACTTGCGGCAAATAGGTATTGTAGTTGAGCTGCGGGATTGAGACTTTTTGCAAACGGCTTAAATCTACCGTTTCGCTTTCTCCCCAAATCTCTGTATTACTCATATCAGGCAAACTTGGCAACCCTGAACCAGCTTGCACGCTACTAGTAGGCACCGCCTCTTGTGTGGTAATACGCTCTTTGACATGTGCGAACAAATCCTCTTTTAGGATACGATCATTGATCGCTGAACCATTAACTTGAGTAATATCGATACCCAATTGACGCGCCAGCTTACGTACGGCGGGGCCTGCATACACTTCAGTCAACTTTTGATTGACCTCACGCTCTGTCAGCTTGTTATCCGCTCCTTTAGCTACTTGCTTAGGCTCACCCGTAGTTTGGTTTTGCGCAGAGGTATTTGCGTCCGAGCTATCTTTAGATTCTGATTTGGCAGGCTCTTTGTTCTCAGACGCTTTACTCCTGGACTCTTTGTCTTGAGAGAATTTAGTATCCGCTTTGTCGCTATCACTACTTTGTGAGCTACTCCCTTTGATAATAATAAAGTCTTGACCGTTAGCGACCATGTCACCTGCTTCAACCAATATTTTCTCAATCGTACCTGCCTCTGGCGCAGGCACTTCAACAGAGGCTTTATCCGACTCAATCAATAGTATGGATTGATCCGCGCTCACCGTATCGCCAACACTAACCATAATCTCAGCAACTTGTGCTTCATCTACGCCTAAATCTGGTAGCGCATGGGTGGTGCTAGCGCCCGACTTGGTAGTAGATTTATCTTCGCCTGCCGTGTCAGCATTTTTAATATCAGCCTTTTGCTGCTGATTATCGTCAGATTCAGAGGGTTCTTTATTGTCTTGTTTAGCCTTGTCTTGTTTAGACTTGTCTTCATCTGAACTTTGATTGTCGCTTTTAGCATCACTACTGTCATTGTTGCCCTCGTCGCTTTCAAGCTCAATGAGTACCATACCTTCGCTGACTTGATCGCCGACAGCCACATTGATATTCGTCACTTTACCAGCAGCTGAGCTTGGTACTTCAACAGAGGCCTTGTCAGACTCAATCAAAATAATGTTGTCGTCTTTGGCGATGACGTCACCGACTGCTACCATGATCTCGCTAACTTCAGCACTATCAACACCTAAATCTGGGGCTTTAATTTCCATCTTGTCCATCCTTGTCTTTTAATTACCTAGTCGTGTGATTATTAGTCATGAGGTTTATTCTGCGACGTCATCATCGTTAAGCAAAGTGGCATCGGCTTGATCTTCAGCACGGCCTTCACTTGTGATTTCATCGTCGTCTTCACCGACAAACTCAGGTACAGGATTTGGGTTGATGTTGTCAGAAGCTGGCGCTGGTGCATCTGGAAAATGATCGTACTGCGGCTGCGTCTGCCAAGCAGGTGGCTGATCGGCATCGATATCAAAGCTTGAAATGGCGTCTTTGACCAAACGCATTTCCACCTCGCCCTCATCTGCTAAGCGCTTCAACGTCGCTACTACAATGTGTGCCGCGTCGACATGAAAGAAGCTACGCAGTTGCTCGCGGGTATCGGAGCGACCATAGCCGTCAGTGCCAAGCGTGGTATAAGGACGATTATCAGGGAGCCAAGCGCGGATCTGCTCTGAGTAGTTACGCATATAGTCAGTCGCGGCTACCACGATGCCTTCATGCGGTGCCAGCAGTTCTGTGACCCAAGGCACGACTTCATCGTCCATGGGGTGCAGGCGGTTATAGTCATCACAGGCCATACCATCGCGGGTCAGCTCATTAAAGCTGGTCACGCTCCAGACGTTTGATGTGATATTAAACTCATCTTTTAAGATGCGCGCCGCTTTTTGTACTTCGCGCAAGATCACGCCTGAACCGAGCAGCTGCACTTGGCTTGAGCCGTTATCTTCTAATAGATACATGCCGCGCTTGATGCCTTCTTCCACGCCCTCTGGCATAGCTGGCTGATCGTAGTTTTCATTCATGAGCGTCAGATAATAGTAGACGCGCTCGCCCTCGCCATACATACGGCGCAAACCGTCGTGCATCACGACTGCAAGCTCATAACCAAAGCAGGGATCGTAGGTGACGCAGTTGGGTACAGTGTTGAACAATATTTGCGAATGACCATCTTGATGCTGTAAGCCCTCGCCATTCAATGTCGTACGCCCAGCGGTTGCACCCAACAAGAAGCCCTGCGCTTGACAGTCGCCTGCCGCCCAAGCAAGATCGCCTACGCGCTGAAAGCCAAACATAGAATAGTAAATATATAGTGGTATCATCGGCAAAGCATTGACTGAATAGCTGGTCGCTAGTGCTATCCACGTACTCATCGCGCCCGCTTCATTGATACCTTCTTCTAGCATATGCCCGTCGATGGCTTCTTTATAACCCATCAACGCCTCGCTATCCTCCGGCGTGTATTTTTGTCCTGCCGCAGAGTAAATCCCTAATTGACGGAACATACCCTCAAGGCCAAAGGTACGCGCCTCATCTGGCACAATAGGCACAACGCGATCTTGAATGTCTTTGTTTTTGAGCATCGCTGATAGCAGGCGCACGAACACCATAGTGGTCGACTGCTCTTTGCCTTTACTACCTTGTAGGACGCGATCAAATATCGAGAGCTCTGGAATATTAAGTGGAATATGACCACTACGGCGATTAGGCAGATGACCGCCCAAGGCCTCACGGCGACCCTTGAGATACTTCATCTCTATAGAGTCCTCGGCAGGGCGATAGAACGGCAGCGTCTCTAGCTGCTCATCAGTAAAGGGCAGATCAAATCGATCACGGAAGTACATCAGCGCTTCTTGATCCAGCTTTTTGATCTGATGCGATTTGTTTACCGCTTGTGCTTGATTTGATAGACCATAGCCTTTGACGGTTTTGACTAAGATAACGGTTGGCTGACCTTTGGTTTTCATCGCTTCACTAAAGGCGGCATATACCTTCATTGGATCATGACCACCGCGATTTAGACGGGAGATATCTTTATCAGAGAGCTCATTTGCCATCTCTTCTAGTTCTGGATACTTACCAAAGAACTCTTTGCGGACAAATTCAGGCGAGCGTGCTTCGTAAAGTTGATATTCGCCATCGACGGCTTCTTCCATACGGTGTTTAAGAACGCCCGTCTCATCTTTGTCAAGCAGCGTATCCCACTGACCGCCCCAAATGACCTTGATAACGCGCCAGCCTGCCCCGCGAAACACTGACTCTAGCTCTTGAATGATTTTGCCATTACCACGTACCGGCCCATCAAGACGCTGCAAATTACAGTTGATGACCCAAATCAGATTGTCGAGCTTTTCACGTCCTGCCAAGGATATCGCGCCCAAGCTCTCAGGCTCATCGGTCTCGCCATCTCCTAAGAACGCCCAAATCTTACGACCTTCAGCTTCTAGTAGACCGCGGTTTTCCATATAGCGGTGTACATGCGCGTGATAGATCGACATAATGGGGCCAAGACCCATAGAGACGGTCGGGAACTGCCAATAATCTGGCATCAGATACGGATGCGGATAGCTTGAGAGACCCTTACCACCGACTTCACGGCGAAAATTATCAAGCTGTTCTTCATCGAGGCGACCCTCTAAATAAGAGCGGGCATAAATACCCGGCGCTGAGTGACCTTGGTAGTAGATCATATCCCCACCGAAATGGTCGCTTGCGGCGCGAAAGAAATGGTTAAAACCGGTCTCATACAATGTCGCACTAGAGGCAAAAGTCGCTAAGTGACCACCTAAGTCATCATCATTTTTGTTCGCGCGCATGACCATAGCGAGCGCATTGTAGCGGATCAAAGCGCGAATTTTGCGCTCGATAGTGTGATCGCCTGGGTACATCGGCTCATCTTCGACAGCGATAGTATTAATATAAGCAGTGTCTAAGCGGTTAAAGGGTAGGCCCTCTTGTACCGCCATGTTGTATAGCGCTTTGAGTAAAAACTGCGCCCGGTCTTTGTCCGTATGCTTGATAACGGACTCAAAAGCATCTAGCCACTCTTGGGTTTCTATGCTGTCTACGTCCTTGTAATAATTCATCTTCATCAATCCTTTTTAAGTCTTGTCTGTCTTATGACAGATTATCGTTAGAACAAAATGGTTCGGTAAGCTACAAATAAGTAACTATAAAAAGCGGTCAATAGTTAGGAGACTATATCTACCTATTATAAGCGCATCACAACAAATTGTTTATGGCTTTAAAGAAATGACAAACTGACAAGTATTTAGCAGAAAAATAGCGAATAGTAATTACATGAATATTGATAACTTTAGGCTTAGTTTGTGCGGTGTATGGCTAAATTTTAGTTGTTAATAAGTGAGCAGTCTTAACTATTACTATGCCTTATTAAAGTTGAGCTAATAAATTTTTTAACTTAAAGGTGTTAAAGAAGCAAAATTTATTTTATGATAAGTAACTATATGTAACATAATAGATATGTACCCTAATAACTTAAAGGAATGGTAATGCGACAAAATCGCTATTATAAAATTAATTTTGTTAGCTGGCATTTTGTTATACCTCTTGCGACTGGACTATTATGCTTAGGGATGAGTATAAACTCAGCTCAAGCAGATTTTGAGTCCACTGAAACCTCAGGTCCAGGTACATGTCCCATTAGCCATAAAATGTATTATGTTGGAAATAACCCTCTGCCACCATCTATTGCCGCTTATAGCCCCAAAGCCACTCCAAAAACTCTATCGTGGAATACAGGTACTCTAAGCGATGTCTTCACCTTTTCTGACACTTCGGGTAATGTTGTTTTTCGTCTTAGTTTTTCAGACGTAAGAGACATATATTTAGGTAACAATAGACCAAGATCACCTTTTTTTGGATCATTATCTGGTGTTACGACCTCAGCGATTAACATGTCTCATACCTCTAATAACCCTAAGACCAATCATATTCTAGATATTAGTGTTAACCGTCCTGTTAGTAAGATCGGTTATAAAATTCAAGATCTAGATTCTACTACTAGCGCTAGACGCGTTCCCTATATTGAACGAGCAGATGTCTCTACTAATCAAGGACAATTAACCTTTAATAGCAATTTTCACACTAGAAATGCAAGTCAAGACATTGTGACCGCTCGATCAGGCAGAAATTGCGCAGTTGGCGCCTGTACTATAGATGCTAGTTGGGGATACAATCTTGCTGATGTATTGTTAAATATGAAGCATAGCAACACTTTTAGCCGTAGGAGTGGCGTACACAGTCTTGGGTACTCTGAATTCTACTTTTGCTTAGCACCGCCTAAACTCATCGTTCAAAAACAATTAAATGGTAATAGAGTCAACAGTAATGATCAGTTCCGTATAAAAGTGACAGGCGGGTCTATAGCAGCTAATGAATTTACTACGACAGGCACCAATTCGACAGTCAATAATAGTAGTAGTTCGACACTGAGCTTAAGAGAAAACACCACTTATACGATTACTGAGCAGCTCATCAATAGTGCAACGCTCGCTGACATAGCAAATTATAATGCGACCTATACTTGTAATAATGCTACTACTGGTAGTACGACGACTGTACCTAGCGGTACTATGATTTATAATGCAGCAGAAGGAACACGTTCTTTTATACTCGACAATACTGCCTACGGTGATGAGATTACCTGTACTATTACTAATAGTCCAAATTACATATTCTCAGGCATTGTCTTTAACGACAATGGCGGCATTACAGCAAGCAGCACCACCAGCCAAAACATATCCTCTACTTTTACGAGTAATGCCAATTACTTTAATACAGTCTTTGATAGTGCGACTGAATCTGGCATATATGATGCGAGCATGAGCATACGTTTGACTGATTGTAATGATACCAATATCACAACTACGTCAGCCAATCCGCAGCCCGTTTCAGACACGCAAGCGACCAGAGGCAGATACAACTTTATTGTACCTGCCAGCGCGCTTACTAATAGAACTCGTGTCTGCGTGGTGCAGAATGAGCCGAGCGCTTGGGATTATACGGTAGATACCACGCCAGATAAGCGTGAAGTTACCTTAGTCAATGGTGTGTTTGACTATAAAACTGAGAGTAATGGTTCTCGCAATTTAGATTTTGGCGAAGTACGCGCTGAAAATGCTGCTCTAGTACTGATCAAGTCTCAATACGTTCATGAATGTAATGATAGCCTTAACTATCAAAGTGTTGGTAGCAGTGAGAATCCAACGCTAGGCTTTAGTATCAACCCTATTAGCGATGTCGATCCAGGTAATTGTATTGCTTATCGCATTCAGGCTTATAACCGTGGTCATATCGGACTTCAGCAAGTGCAGATTAGTGATACCATTCAAAGTACGCCTGTGGTCTCAGTATTCAAGCGTCCAGCACCGTTATTTGTGCCGACCTCAGTTGCCAGTCCAAGCGTCGCTTACGATACCAATGGTACGATTCAATCCAATTTCTTTAATTTAGCGGCAGCAACCAGTCAACCTACTTTAGCGACACTGTATTTCAATACAAAGTACGGTACGACTCAGTCGAACTAATTGATAGTTATCGGTTTATCTCAATTTTTACTTCTACTCTAAATGGGCACTTTTATCTCCAAAAGTGCCCATTTATATATAAAATTTCCCTTCATTTGCACTTCGTCCTACTATATCTACCTTTCATAATATAGTATTAGTTTTTCGTAACGACTATGGCTAGTATAGCTTGTTATATTAGCATTACTGTTTTGACTAGATGGCTTATTACTCGGTAGAGTTAGATCATAGGACACAAGAATATGTACAACACTCATCATTCTCTATATTCGTATTTTACGAGTATGTCTATCTTTAGAGTACTTATCTTTATTGTGTGTGTGACTTTAATTTTTAGTAGTCAGTCGTCCTATGCACTAGCTACTAACCCCGGTGCAACCTGTGATGCTGGTTTTGAAAAAAGTGGTTTAGATGATTCAGATTATTCGAGATTAGCATCCTCTTTAGGCAGTTTTGTAAATGTAGCGGGTGACGCTGCAGGTAGTATTCCGTTACAAATCAAGATGACGATAACAGAGAGCAACGGGCCTCCTACAGGTAATAGTTCTTTTACTGCAACAACAGTAAGCAACAAAGGCGTATTTAATGTATTCCGTGACTTTCCTAATATGCAATCAGTTACTTCGATTGAATTTGATTTTCGCAATAGAATTACAGAACAGCCAATATTTTTAACTAATGTTGCCCTTAGTGCTTTTGACATTGACTTTGCAAACAGTAGTAATGGAAACAGTTTTGATGATTATGTTCTGTTTACAGGAGTTACTGCAAATGGAAGTATTATTGATGGCTCTTATCAAGCAATAACTGATTCGAGAATTCGTTCTTTTAATGATTCTAGACCAAACACACCTGGAGTAGGGTTATACATTCTTGGTAATACCTCCAATTGCCCCGCCAACGCTTTAGGTACAACTTGTCAGGGATCTGTACAATTTTCAGAACCTGTAAAATCTGTAAAAGTTCGTTACTCCAATGCTGATTTTCGTATTTTTAACAATGACAATCCGACAAACCAGCAGATCTTTCTTAGTTTAGATAACTATTGCTATGTTCCGCAGTATATTTTCTCTGGTACTGTATTCAATGACAATGGCGGAATCACGGATACTCAGGCTGATGCAAACAATGCTAATATCAGTAGCGGTACCTATTCTAATAGACCAAACTATTTTAATGGCGTATTTAATCCTCCTCAAGAGTCAGGTATCAGCGGAAGTACGGTGAGGTTGGCAAATTGTGCAAACCCTGGAACTACTTATCCAACCCAATCAGTTCTCAAAACTGGGGCACCGACTGGTGCTTATCAGATTAGTATTCCTAGAACTACTTTAGGTAATAATACAAATCTTTGCCTTGTTGAGAGTCGAACAGGAAACACTTATCCTATTCGTACTACTAGTGACAGTCGTAATACTGGATTTTCAGCGACTACTTATAACTATCCAAATAACGACTTTGGTCGTGTTATTGCCGAAAACGTCGCTTTAGTGCTTAAAAAATCTCAGTACATAAACGACTGCCCTGCTACGCTAAACTACGCCAGTATCAATGACGCGCCTACTCCCCTTACAGGGTTTAGTACCGCAATGATTGAAGGTATAGCACCTGGCAGGTGTATTGCATACAAAATCACGGCGACCAACCGCGCTAATATAAAGATTGATAACTTTATTATGGACGATGTGTTGCAGAAAAAAGGTACAGCTGGTGCTCTTGTAACATCGGTACTCGCTAATCCTGCGCTTGCTACTGCTGACTACAACATCTCTAGCAGTCCTGCTATTGGTGCAAACGGTATAGTAACTACTAAATCGCTTGTATTACCGCCGCGCTCTAAACGTGATTTTTACTTCAACACTAAATATGGTACGAGTCAGTAATGTAATCATACTACTACCTAACTAACTCAAAACTGCCTGACTAATAGTGATATTAGTGAGGCAGTTTTGGGTTTGCTGTACGTAAGCTGAAGCATATGCTTTTATTCAAAATCTCAACCGACCGTCGTAAAGGTTTTATCACTTAGTCTAAAAATTCGGTATACCATTCAGCTACTTCAAACTGCCATTTATCACCTTTTCAATGACATATTATTATCATTCTGTGAATATGCAGTTATGAAAAATTCCCAGCACTATCAAAGCACTGTCTTCAATAATTAATACAAAACCAGTTGTCTATTGTCGTTTTCAGCATATCCTTTATGTCGAAAGCATTGTGCTGCGAGTATCCAAATATCACCGTTATAGAAAGGATTTTGATATGTCGCATTTTAACTTTTTACGTAATTCAGTATTAGCAGTAGTCGCCTCTACCGCTTTGTTTGGCGCCGCTTACGCTGATGACGCACTCAAGATGGATTTATCTGCTAGTAAAGTCATCAAAAACGCTGAAGGTAAAGTCGCTTACGTCCCTGTCAGCACCGCACCTGCTGGCACCACTATCCAGTACAAGGCCAACTACACCAACACTGTAAATAAAGACATCAATAATCTGATGGTGACCTTGCCTATCCCTGCCAATATGACTTTCACTGGCGATGCCTCTCCTGCCAGCGCTCAAGCTAGTGTCGATGGCAAGAACTATGCTGATATGCCGCTCATGCGCAAAGTCGATGGCAAAATGGTCAAGATTCCGTTATCTGAATATCGCACTCTACGCTGGAACATCAAATTACTGCCTGCTAACAAGTCTGCTGCTGTAGCTCTCAATACGACCGTTAGCTAACTAAGTCTTTTACCAAATTTTTATTACTTAATTAACTGAATCTTTACCATTTTTTGTCTCGGAGTCTTCTATGAAACCAAACACCTTTAAACATAGTCTGATCGCAGTCGGCGTCACCGCTGCTCTAGGTATCTCAACTGGTGCTATGGCAACTAACACTACCACTGGTACTACTACTACTAATGTTGATATCAAAAACATTGCAACTGCCAACTATGATGTCGCTGGCGTTAAGCAGCCAGAAGTTAAATCTAACGAAGTTATCGTTCGAGTATCAGAGCGTCTGTCTTTTTCATTAACTGCAAACAATGAAGATGGTACTCCAAATGATACCATCAATGAAAATCTAGACGTAGCTCCCAACGGTTTTGCAGTGTTTCAGCATACCTTGACTAACACAGGTAACCGTAGTGATACTTATACTGTCAACTTGGCGAATTTGACAGATGACGATGCTGATTATGATCTTACAGCTTCTACAGTGTCTTATTCTATATATAATGCAGGCCAAGTACCGGGTACCGACACTCCTGTATCAACGCAATCCAATCTTTCAGTTGCTACTGTCAATGGAAACACCCTTACCTTAGAGGCAGGTCAGTTCATCAAGTTCACTATCAATGCCAAAACCAAAGATAACAAAGGCGGTAATAGACAGAATCTTAGACTCACGGCTACTAGTGCACTACTGCCTGCTGCCAATAGAACACTGACTAACAATGATAAATCAGTGACTAAATTGCCTACTTTTAGTATCGTTAAGACGGTAACTAACGCATTAGATCTAAACAATGCGAATGACACGGCTACTTATCAGATCGTGATTAAGAATCCAACGACCGCATACTCTGCTAATGCAACTGATATCACCATTACCGATAACTTGCCAGCGGGCCTGCTTATTGCACAAGCATTGACGACAAATAGCATTACAACTAGTGGTAGTGCAACCAAAGGCACGCTCAATCAGACGAATAAAGGCTTTGAGTTGACAGGAGTAAATATCCCAGTCAATGGTAGTATCACTATCAACTTTACGGTCAAAAAAGACCCTAATACTGCCTTAGCTAATAACGCTTTGAACCATGTCAAAGTCACTGATGATTTGGATAACAATCCAGCTACTGACAACACTTTGATCGATAGCACAGACAGCACTGTTGAGAACGTTACTCGATTCTACCCTGTCGATGATACCGACTTTACCAACGGAACTAATGCTACTGGTAACGACGGTAACGACTCTACTCAGCCATTAGGTACTATCAAACGTAATTTGACGCTCACTAATCCAACTGTTAAAGAAATCGCACCGACCTCAGGTACCGCAGGTCAAGCCACGCATCAAACGATTATTACTAACACGGGTCAAAATACTGAAGGTGATGTAGCAGGTAGATTGACGTTTACGATAACTGACAATGATAACGGTACACCAGACGCGGTAAATATTGTACCTGGTTCTGTGACCCTTACCTATGATCCAGATGGTCCTAATGGTTCTGCACCAGCACAAACTGCTGTCGGTATCACACCTAATAGCAGCGGCGTATATGATATCAAGACTGCCCTGCCTAACGGTATCGCACCTACAGGTACGGTTACGATCAGTTATAATGTCTCATCAGAGAATGCTGAAATCGGTTTTTCAGAAGATACTGTAGTAAAACTCACTGCAAGCGGTACAGGCGCGCCTACTGTCGCTCCAGTAACCGACAGAACCGATATCAAAGGTTTGACTCTGGTTAAGAGTCAAGCGCTAGATGCTACTTGTAAGGGTACTGCCGATACTGCCTTTAGTAGTTCTGCTGATCCGTTGGCAGCAACGCCTGGTCAATGTATCATTTACCAGATCGTTGCTACCAATACTTCTACTACGGCGCGAGGGTTCGATATACAGAATCTAGTAGTATCGGATGCAACGTCTAATTTTTCAGCGACTGCTGATTATAGAGGCAACTCTTTTGCAACAACGACTACTACAGGTAATGGTACGACTGTGACGGCTCCAGCTGCATTGAATTCAGCTAATACTGCTATTAGTACTACTATTAATCCTTTAGTACCCCAAGGCACGGCGACAATGAAGTTCTCGGTAAAAATCAAAACCAATCGTTAATATTACCTTTTGTTAGTAAAGTGCCCATAAGCATTAAATGTGCTTATGGGCACTTTTTTGTGTATAATGCATGCAATATACTGTATTCAATATGTAATAAGATTTTTTACTATTCATATGCACATACTATTGATATTCATAAAATTGCTCGGTTTTGAGCTATTTACAAACTTAGACTGCTTCAAATTGGTGGCTCTAAAAACATCTCGACTAATAGATTTTAGCTTATAAATGATTGTTATTTATGACAATTAACCGCAGATATAGAGATACACCCACTTCTATTACCATTTAACTACTCCTACCTACCACTTATCTTCTTTGTAATGACTGATTGTTACTATTTTGTGATAATACAACCATGAAAGTTGTCTCTTATCTCACTTGTCCTTATTTACCTTTATCACTCAGTGTGGCACAGATGTTGCATCGATGATTATGATTAGAATTTATACAAGTAATACATTGAACAAGGCTTATGATATGAAAACTTTTAAACTACTACGCGCAGCTCTACTAGCAACACTAGCATCTACTACTTTATTAGGTACAGCTTACGCTGAAGATGCTTTAAAAATGGAATTAACAGCTAATAAGGTTGTCAAGGACGCTGATGGCAAAGTGACTTATGCCCCTGTAAGTACGGCGCCCGCTGGTACTGTCATTCAGTACAAAGCCAACTATACCAATACTATCAATAAAGACATTAACGATTTGGCCGTTATCCTGCCTATTCCTGCCAACATGGCATTTAATGGTGAGGCAACGCCCGCTAGCGCACAAGCGAGTATCGATGGCAAGAACTACGCCGATATGCCGCTTATGCGTAAAGTTGATGGCAAGATGGTCAAGATTCCATATTCTGAGTACCGTACCCTGCGCTGGAATATTAAATTACTACCCGCCAAGAAGTCTGCCGCTGTGGCACTGAACACCATCGTTGAATAGTTCGTTTTTGGACTATTTATTTACACCCTTTAGGAGATTTACCGTATGAAACCTAACGCTTTTAAATACTCAGTGCTCACCGTCGGCATTACTGCTGCTATGGGTATCGCTGGCACTGCCAGTGCTGATACCGTAACCTATAATCAAGAAGATGCGTTTGAAGTCAAAAACGTTGCAACTGCTACCTATAATGTCGCAGGCGATGTCAACAACCCTCAAACTGCTGAATCAAATGAAGTGACTATTAATGTTACTGAAACTGGTGCTTTTAGCTTAGTTGCAACTTTGACCGATGGCAATCAAAACGCTGACGATAACGCAGATATCGATATCGAAGCACCACTTAGTGCAACGGTCGACTTTACTCATACCTTAAAGAACGAAGGTAACGTTACCGATACTTATACTATTGATCTAGTCAATCAAGCAAATGATAATTTTGATTATGACTTAGACGATACTGTTATCACTTACCAAAAGATTGGTGCTGATGGTGATCCTGTTGGTGGCGTTGTTACTATTAATAGAGGCGATTCTATTGAGCTTGCACCTGGTGAATCGGCTGATATCACTATAACAGCGATATCTGATGATAATCGTGTTATTGATAGCAATGGCATATTGACCGTCACAGCGACCAGCCAGTATCTAACAGGTAAAGGTGAGCCTGCTACAGCTACTAACATAGACAATGCTATTACTACTGCCCCTATCTATGCTATTACAAAGTCTGCAAACTCAAACCTTAATAACAACATTATCGATTTGAACAATGATAATGCTTATGTTGACTACACAATTACTGTTGAGAACGAAGGTACTGCTGATGGTACTGATATCACTATTACAGATGCGCTTCCTAATGGCTTAGTAGCTATCCAAACTGGTGAGCCGAACTACAGAGCGCCTACGACTTCTGGCGCTGGTAATACTACTGCACCAGTTATTTCGTCAGACGGCAGAACAATTACAGCTAGTGGTGTAAATGTCGCTCAGGGTCAGACCGTTACGATTACTTTCCGTGCTAAAAAATCTGATGGCGCTACTGATGCTAGTGATTTTACTAACTATGCTGTTGTTACAGACGATCTAGACGGTGATAACATCCCTGATATCACAGATAGTACTGACGATAATGTTGATAACACTTTTGAGGATCCGAATGATCCTAATAACCGCGGTGAAGACAACAATGATGACGCGACCGTTACTCCGAGCAATCAAACTCGCGATTTAAACATCACTGACGCTCCTGATAAGGAAGTTCCATTACAGAGTACGGGCAATGGTTACACCTATACTATCAGCAATGATGGTACTGATGTTACAGAAGCAGACGCTCCTGATGAAGTGTTGTTTACTGTTGAAGTGACTGATAGTGATGATCCTAGAAATGCTATCGACATCACTACTGTTTTTGTAGATACTAATGGTAACGGTATACTAGATAACGGTGAGACTGTATTAACTCCTAATGGTAATGGTGAGTACGATCTTAATGACGCAGATACAGATGGCCTAGCCCCTGGAGAGTCCGTTAATATTGGCGTCTTAGTCGATACCAATGGTTCAGGTAGTAATAATGGTCAAGACAGTGATATCGGTAAAAATGAAACGATCACTATTACAGTCTTGCCACAAGGTGAAGTAGAAGGTACGCCTGCTCCTACTGATGATATCTCTCAAAGTTCAAAGACAACTATGCAAGGTATTGATTTATTCAAATTCCAAGCAGCGGCAGCTTGTGGTACTGATCCACAATCGATAAGCAACTGGACCACTGCTAATGTCGTTGCAACTGCTGATCAGTGTGCGTTCTATCGTCTAGAGGCAACAAACACCTTTACCAACACTGAAGTTAACACAGTTACGTTGTCAGATGTTTTAGCCAGTACACTGACTTACGCAGGTGACTACGTTTCTGATACGTCAAACAACTCAGCTCCGGCGACAGCTGATATCTCAGGTCAGAATGTTGGTGGCACCTTCGCTACTCTAACGGGTCAAGAAGTTGGTAATATCTACTTCTCTGCTACTATTTCACAAACAGGTACTAACCCAGCTCCATAATTATTGAATCATGATCAAAGGAGTTTTCTTAATCTGGTTAAGAAAACTCCACTTTTACCCTTTATCTTTATATATCCATTATATTTTCTTTCATAAGTAGGATTACCGAATATGCGTCAAGCTGTATTTTCGTCTCGTAACCCTCGCTACCGTGCAGGCGCATTAACTGCCCTGACGACGTTGGCAGCGTCGATGCTACTTATGCAAGCAAATATCGCTCATGCCGAAGATGGCAAGGGCGTGACCACGATTAATAATATTGCACAGACTAATTATAAAGTTGGCAACAGTACGCAAACAGGCACCTCAAATCAGGTCAGCTTTAAATCTTTAACCCTGCCTCAGTATGACGTCAGCATCACTCAACCTGCACTACAGACTGTCAACGCTGGCGATACGGTTCAGTGGATCAACGTCCTATCGAATAACGGTACCTTTGATGAAGAAGTCGTCGTCAGCTTTGACTACCCGAATACTTTGTCTAACTTTGTCGTTTATCAAGACATCAATAATAACGGTATTATAGATGGTGCTGATGAGCAGCTTGTCCTAGACGGATTAAGCGCTCAAATTGCCTTGGGTCAAGCCGAGAGCATTCAGCTTATTGTACAAGCGCTAACCGATCGTAACGCTACTAGTGGCGATACTGCTGAGATTAAGGTTGGCGCCGTGGTGGTCGAAGACAAGTCGGTAACGGCCGCTGCGACTGATAGACTGATCATCGTTAAGCCGAGTATTGGTTTTACAGACGAAAATTTTGACACGACTCAGAACAACACTCAAGTAGGCTCAAATGTCTACGTTGAAGCCAACTATGCGCAGTGTAACGTGCAGCCTAATGCCAAAGATCAAGTATGGGTGACAATTACCTCAGAGCTTACAGGCGACAAGTACTCTCTAAAAGCAACAGAAACCGGCGACAACACAGGTAAATATCAAGTCGCGGCGCCTACCCAAAACAATGCCAATGCCATCGATGATGAGATCATTCAGACGCTACAAGGCGATACTCTAGCGGTAACGCTTGATGCTTGTATCACGCCAGAGGGTGATCGCGTTAATATCGATAGTAATATTAGCAGCAACATCACTGTCATGGATCAGTCAGCCAGACTACAAGTGGTAAAAGAAGGCGATGTCAAATCAGCTGATCTGGGTGATTATGTCAACTACAGTATTAACATTACCAATAATGGCGCAGCCACAGCATTCGATGTCGAGCTAAAAGACGCGTTGCCGCGCGGTTTTGATTATGTCAAAGGTAGTGCACGTATCAGTCAAGGCGCGGGCGATGCTGATACCGATATTGATATCAATCAAGCACAAACGACTGAATTTAAGACAGATGGCAAATATCAAGTTCTAAGTTTAGGTACGCTAGCTGCTGGCGAGACCAAAAATGTCACTTATCGCGTGCTTATTGGTGCCTCATCATTAGGCGGCGACGGTATTAACCGTGCCACCGCAGTCGCTCGTGATGATCGCGGCAATACCTTTGCTTCGATGGAATCGCAGTGGGAAATCGACGTTAGCCGTGGCCTTATGAACACCGACGGTATCATCATCGGTAAGGTCTATCACGACATCAACCGCGATGGTATTCAGCAAAAAGAAGATGGCGAGCTTGGCGTGGCTGGCGTACGTATCTATATGGAAAACGGTAACTTCATCGTCACCGATCCTGAAGGTAAATATAACTTTTATGGCGTTAGTGCCAAGACGCACGTGCTCAAAGTTGACCGCACGACAATACCTGCTGCCAGTGAGCTGATTACCCAAAGTAATCGTAACGTTGGAGATGGTGGTAGCCGTTTTGTTGACCTTAAGTATGGCGAGTTGCACCGTGCTGATTTCGCTATCGTTGGCGGTATAGGCGATAGTACCGAGCGCTTAAATACTGAGCTTGTCGCTCGTAGCAAAAGTATCAGTGCCAAAAATAACACTTTAGAACAAGCGGTCAAGAGCAAGCTTGATCTAGAACCTATCTATGATCGCGATTATACCGATAATGTCGATGCTAGTGGTTGTAAGTCTAATGATGTCTTAGACCAAAGTATCAAATGCGATTCAGCGATAGTAACAGAGCTTGTCAAGCCTGGTGCTGAGCGCGTTAATATGGACGTCACAAAAGTCGTTCAACCCAAAGAAAAAGTGCTCGAAGAGTACCTAAAAGAAGTTGCTAACAACGACGTTGCTTTTATTAATTTGAGCAGTGGTCAACAGCTTGCTTCCTATAAACAGATGGTACAGGTACAAGCGCCGCTAGGCTCAAACTTTACTCTATATGCTAATGATAAAGTGGTATCAGCTGAGCAAATCGGTAAAACGGCTGAGCAAGAAAAGCAAAACGTCACCGCGTTTGACTACTACGCCGTTGATCTAAAGCGTGGTCGTAACACTTTGCGCGGCGTAGCCACTGATGTTAATGGCAAGGTTATCTCTGAGCAGTCTATTGACGTGACGACTCCTGACAGTTTGCAGGCGATTAAATACCGTACTCAAGAGGCTTTGGTTGAAGCTGACGGTATCAGCGAGTACCAGATTGTTGTCAGCTTAAAGGATCGTGACAACCGTCCTTATGTGGCGTCAACGCCGATCACTATCGATACCAATATCGGTCGTATCAATTTACCTGACGGTAGTAAAGATAAAGCGGGCACGCAGGTTACCGTCAATGGCGGTGAGATACTGATCCCTGTTATTGCGCCAAGCGTCGCGGGTAAAGGTGAGCTTATCATCGATACGGGCAGTAGCAAGCAAGTTATCGATCTGCAGTTTATTCCAAAGCTGCGTCCACTGATTGCTGTAGGTATCGTTGAAGGCGCCATTTCACTAAAAGACTTTGATGGTAGTAGTATCACTGATGCTCAAGGCGCGTTTGAAGAAGAGCTTCATGAGTTTTCGGGCAATGATGATTACTCAGCGACGGGCCGTGCAGCAATGTTTCTCAAAGGTAAAGTGCGCGGTGATTATCTATTGACGCTTGCTTATGATAGTGACAAAAAAGGTGAGCGCTTGTTCCGTGATATCGAACCTGGCGAGTACTACCCTGTCTATGGCGACTCATCAGCTAAAGGTTTTGATGCGCAGTCAACGAGTAAGCTCTATGTACGCTTAGATAAAGGTCGCTCATTTGCCTTTTATGGTGACCTAAAGACTCAGATCGACAATGATGATGGTATCAAACTTGGTCAGTATAATCGTACGCTTACCGGCCTAAAAGCGCAGTACGAAGATGCTAATACTCGCGTAACTACTTTTCTTGCCGAAACTAGCTCATCGCAGCGTGTGAATGAGACGCGTGGCCTTGGCATATCAGGCCCCTACCCGCTTGCTGAGAACTTCGATGCGGTACTTGAGAACTCTGAGACTGTTGAAGTTATTACTCGTAATGCCAATAACCCTGGTCTAATCGTACGCCGTGAGACGCTTACTCGCTTTGCTGATTATGAGATTGACCCTATTAGTCGTAGCTTATTTTTAAAAACGCCGATTGCCAGTCAAGACTTGGACGGCAATCCAATCTACATCCGCGTCACTGTAGAAGTAGACGAAGGCGGCGAAGACTATTTCGTCGGTGGTATTGCAGCCAAGCAGCAGATAAATGATAAGGTCTCTATCGGTGGTAGTTACGTCAATAGTGATGACCCCCTTAACAAAGAAGAGCTCGCTAGTGTTAACAGTGTCATCAAGTTTAACGATAAGTTAAAGCTAGTCGCTGAATATGCGATGAACAAAGCTGAAAATCCAAATTATCAGCCTAGCAATCAGATCAACGCTGATGAACTAGACGTGCAAGACGCTGACGGTGATGCACTACGTATCGAGCTTGACTATGATGATAAGAAAAATACCCGTGCAAAAGCTTATTACAATGACGCTGACGAAGGCTTCGTTACTGGCGCGTCTCCATTAACGGCGGGACGTACTGAGTCTGGTATCGAGATTACTCATCTTATCAATGATAAGAAGACCGCGCTTAAGCTTGAGGGCGTACGCACAGAAGATCATACTACTGAGGCGAGCCGCGAAGGCATTCAGGCCAGTATTGAGCAGCGCCTAAGCAAAAATGTCGTCGGTGAGCTTGGTGTACGCTATTACAAGCAAGACGCAACTGCAGCTTCACGTAATACTCAAGCAGCTACAGATACCATCGATCCTACAGACGATACTTTATTTGATGATGATATTATCAATCAATCTGCACTCAATGGCGTCAGTACTGCTGATAAAGATATCGAAGGTACGACAGCTCGCGCTCGTATTACCGCACGCCTGCCTAAGCTCAATAACAGCTTAGTATTTGCTGAATATGAGCAAGATATTGAGAATAGCTCACGTAACGCTACCTCCGTTGGTGGCGAGACGCCGCTAGGCAATCTAGGTCGTCTGTACGCGCGTCATGACTTAATCAATAGCTTGTCAGGCAGCTATGGTCTCGATGATACCGACGAGCGTCAACGTACCGTCATTGGGTTTGATGCCAACTACATGAAAGATGGTAAGGTCTATAGCGAATACCGTATGCGCGATGCTATCAGTGCTCGGGAAGCAGAAGCGGCTATTGGTCTCAAAAACAAATGGTACGTGCAAGAAGGCTTGACCCTTAATACACTGTTTGAGCGTGTTGAGTCTTTAGAAGGCGAAGAGAACAATACCGCAACCGCAGCCGGTATTGGTGTTGAGTATTTAGCACAAGAGGACTACAAGGCCTCAGGGCGTTTGGAGAAGCGCTGGGGCGAGTCTAGTGATACGTTGCTAGGTAGTGCAGGTATTGCTTATCGCTATACTGACGATATCACTTTGCTTGCAAAAGATACTTACTCGCGCATTGATTACGATGATGGCGACCGTACGGTTAACCGTTTTCAGTTGGGCGCAGCTTATCGTGATTTAAATAGCAATCAGCTTGATATGCTAGCTAAGCTTGAGTATCGTTTGGATGACAACAATACTGGCGATGACACTTATCGTAAAGACACCACTATTTGGTCATGGAACGGCAACTATCATCCGACGCGTCCACTGACTTTGTCTGGTCGTTACGCGGGTAAGTATACTGAATACGAAGCCGATGGCATCTCAAGTGATAACACTGCTCACGCCATCTACGGCCGTGGACTTTATGATCTTAGCGAGCGCTGGGATGTCGGCTTGCAAGCGGGTACTTACTGGAATGATCAAGCGGATGATCTAGCGTATATGCTAGGTGCTGAGGTCGGCTATAGTCCTATGACCAATCTATGGTTGTCACTGGGTTACAACTTCATGGGCTTTGAAGATGACGATATCGCCTATGATGATAGTACGCAGCAAGGCGCTTACTTTAGACTGCGCTTTAAGTTTGATGAAGAGCTGTTTAAGCGTGATGACCCAAGTAAGAATAAGCGTCTAAATGATAACTCTACTTTATAATAAGTAGAGTTATCTTGGTTTTAAATAACGGTTTCTAGTAACGTTTGATGTGTACCTGATCCCTCTAAAGCGCTTAACGCCTACCCCCTTAATAAAAGGTTTGTATTATGATGACTGCCTCAGACCTCAAAACTAAAATACTAACTTATCAGCGCCATCTCCCAGCTGCTCTATCAGCGACACTGCTAGCACTTATCACCTCTTCTGCCTCTGCAGATTTAGACTTTGCTAGTACTACTCGTATTACCTCAGTCTCTCAACCTATCGCAGTACAGCCCATTATTGTCCAAACTGATGTCCAACCAGTGACTAATCCTATAGTAGAAAGCCCTGTCGTCAGTAGCATGGTTACCAATCAAATTAGCGCCTGTGATGATAATGAATTACAAACGTCTAAGTATCAGACCTCACAGCAGCGCGATATCGCTTGTATGATTGCGCAGTTGCAGCCCTATGAGCAGTCAAATGTCACTGCGCGTCAACAGTACCTAGCGTACAAGGCGCAAGCTTGGCTTATTTATGCCAATAACAAATATAGTATGAATAGCCGCGCCGCTATCGCTGACTATGCGTATGAGAGGGGCAGTACTATTTTTTATGCGCTAAAGAATAATAAAGAGCAAAGCATTGCACTTGTCAGCGACATTCCTCAAACCTCTGATATGATGCGCCCTGACCTTTGGGCAACATTGAGTGCGCTCAAAGATTCAGGCGGTATCGATAGTGCACCGCGTGAGCTGGCCTTTAGTGAGGTGTCTCTTATTTGGGCGGCAGCAGATCACTGTGCTCGCGGTTGGCGCGAATCAAGCCCTCATTTTAGGATGGCTGATCGCTGGTTGGAACAAGCTCGAGAAGCTTATATTAATGCCAATACTGATATAGATAGCGCCGCCCTGATTAAACACATTAACGACTATTACCAGCAGTATGAACCACTAGATGCTAGAAATGATATCTGTAACGGTCAAGTCATGCCTGTAGACAGTCAGGTTCAAAGCAGTGCTATTATTCCTATGCCTAAACCAACGGCGACGTATACCCTCGCTGACCAGTAACTAAATAGATTGTCGCCTAATACAAAGAAGCCAACATATCAATGTTGGCTTCTTTGCGTGGATATATAGATTACCAATATATAGTACAGACTACCTATGAGTTTAATATTGACTCAAACCCATAGGCGAGCCCAATTTATGAACCCTTTTTTGCTGGTAGTTTCTCTGGCAGATAACAGCGCAGGTAAGCGATAAATGCTGTATTTGCTTCTTGTATATACTCATCTGTAATCGCTTGATGACGACGATACGACAAAGTAAAGATTGCATTAATGATGCTATAAGCTATCAACATAGTGTCTTGAATATCGTCAAAGCTTGGCATCTCATAACGCTCAGATAAGCGCTTGTATACCAAATTAACGATTTGATGATCGATGTCTTCACCGAAGCTATCGCCTTCAAAATCAGGGGTGTTGGTATCGTATATCAGCTTAGCTTTGGTCTGATCTTCATGAAAAATCTGCACGCAGCGATCAATAAGCGCGGTCAAATAGCCCTGCCATCTGTCATAGCCACCTGTCTCAACGGTCTGCAATATCTCTAATAACTCAATAGCATTCAAAAAACGCAGCGCTAAAAATATCGCTTCGATATTAGGAAAAAAGTGATAAGCGGACGCTCTTGGGATACCCGCTTCTTCACATACAGCAGCTAGAGTAATGTCATTAATCGCTTGGGTTTCACTTAGCTTTTTGGCACCCGCCAATAATTTTTGGCGACGTACGCGTCCTTGCTGACTAGTAAATTTAAATTTGTTCGGCACTAGCATCTTTGCCAGTTCCGAATCTACAAGTACGTCTTCTATCTTGTCGTCTTTACTCTCACTCATTACAAACCTCTTAGCGTTATGCCTTTTTGTTTTTGTCTACCGTCATTATTAAATGATGCTAAATCTGATATTAATTTAACACTTTATATCAGCAATTTTCGTGCCACTATGTTTATAGTGCAAGTAGCATTAAACTTGACTGTATGTTTAATAAGTAGGCATTCATAAGTACTTGTACATTATCAAGCAAAAGACAGGAATGGGTCAAATAATAATGTATCGATTAACCCCAAAAGGGTCAATCGTTAAGCTTTATTTTGGCTCTGATTATACCATGATCAGTGGGTCTATCGGCATAATCCCATTTGAGATGATCATTAAAATAATCGACTCTCTCAACATACCCAAGCGCAAATTTACTCTCAGGTAAAAACTCTTCAGACACGAACAATTGATCGATAACCTCAGGCATACCTTGGTAAATATGCGTGTAGGCAACGTCTTTCATCCATCCGTAGCGAGCTTGCACACGGGCGGCATCAAATAATGATACGTCACGCATACTTTTATCATAATTTACCTCCCCTGTCTCGGTCATCAACTGAGTAGTCACGCTACCAGTCACATCATTCATATCACCTAGTAGTATGAGCGGCTCACGGGTATGATGAAGACGCTCGATAATAGACAAACGGATAGAGGCCGCTTCCGCCGCTCGCATACATAGGCTACGTAGCTTGGCACGGATGCGTATGTTTGGATCATCCATATCTTCTAATAGATTGCCATCGTCATCACGTAAGAAAAAAGCACGTTTGCTCTTTAGATGCGCTGTAACTATAGTGATTGGCTGCCCAAAGGCATCGACTCGTAATAATAGTGGTGGACGGTTGAAGCGCTCATAAGGCCCTACATCAGGAATATCGATGACCGCTTTTGGTGCAATTTGTTCAAGTAAACTGCTCTCTAACTGCTCAAAACGCGTAATAATACCAACTGCTGGCGTATCTTGAGCACCGAGTCCGCGAGTATGCACACTAGCCGTATCATTACTGGCTAGTGGTATGACGGCATGTTCAGGCTTGAACCCTAGTGACATTGCTAAGTCCTCAAGCGCATCGCTATCCCATACTTCTTGCACGGCGATGATATCAGCGTGTGCTTTTGCCAATAGATCTGATAAACCCTTTAGTTTGTGTGCATAATCTTGTTTATTATAAGCTGGCGCGTTTTCATAGTAGATGCGCTCTGCATTGGCAAAGTTTAAAAGATTAGCAGTAGCTATGTAAAAAGAGCGGCGAGTGTTACTACGATTGGAATCAGTCATAAGACCCTTTATATGATTGTCAGTGTAATAGCTTTAATGTCAGTGTCAGTGTCATAGCTTTAGCCAATGTGAGCGCGATTCGCGGTAGGTTTTACTCTTGCTATCACAAAAGCTATCGCACCAACAACGGAGGCCACAACACAGAGTATTAATAGCTTGTCGTACTTGTGCTCTACGCCAAATATAGGCGTCATCACAGCGAGGTATCCACCGTTCTCAAGCATATAAATAATGCCAGCGCTAAGCGCCGAGACAAAGCTGATAACAATCGCCCAAGGTTTGACCTCCCAGCTTGACCAAATGCTAAAAAATACTACTGGTGCCAAAAATAGTGAGGCTGTACCACTCACCGCGACTGCATCAAATAAGTCTTTGCTACCTGTCGCAATAAATGCCAAACCCACCAATAAAAATCCAAGCATCACCAGCCTGCCATTATTGACTGTAGGTTTGATGAGTTTCATATCGACAGCTACCAGCTTAGCGGCGCTGGCATAAGTAGAGTCGAGCGTCGATATCGCTGAGATTATGAGCGCAAAGCTAAATAACATCATAACCAAAGGTGAAAATAGCGTGCTGAGCGTTTGAGTGACCTCTGTCGCCCCACCAGCATTATTTAACTGCGCAAATACGCCAAGCAGGCCAAACAGTACAATACAGATGATGGAGATGGGAGCCGCATAGTAAAACGACTTTTTGGTGGTTGAGCGATCTGCCAAAAATCCGCGATCGGTCATCACAGGGTCGTGAGCCGGATAGCTCCAGACTTGAATAAAAGCGACTATAAGAAGTATCCAGCCCTTATTATCAGTACTATTTGATGAGTTGATAATCTCGCTCAATGAAAACAGCGGATGGGTGAACATAGCTACTGACAGTACCGCTATCGCCCCAATCGTCAACAGTGCCTGCACAACATCTGTCTTAAGCGCAGTATGCAACCCGCCAATAGACGAGTAGATCAAAGTGGCCACCGCGATAAATAAGATAATATAAGTCTCATTAAAGCCGACAAACAAGGTAGTGATAAAGCCAAATACTAACAAGTTGCTAAAGACTTCACTGACTAATCGAAAGCTAATAACCGCATTAAAGAAATGCTCGCCCACTCTGCCAAACTTTGCCTGCATAAAGGTTTGCATATTATCAAAGCCATGCTTGAAGCGTAGGCTGTCGACAATATGAGCGCCAGTGATAAAGCTAAAATAGTACATAGCATAAGCTAGAGCACCTGCGATACCATAAAAGAACCCAAGTATGGCTGCATTCATCAACGAGCGCGCAAATATCCAAGTGGTGACTTGTGACAATACCAAAGTCCATAGCCCAGGCGCTAAGCCTTGGCTTGATTTACCTTGATAAAAACGTGCAGCATCAGATGCAGTTTTGAGATTTTGATTTGCTAAGGTATCAGTCATTTGCTCTATGTTCATTATTATTGTCAGACTAAGATTAGCACAACTTTTTGACACTTATTGTTATTGTTGAACGTCAATACGATACTTTTATTTTTTTCTCAACAGCATTAAAAAGGGCTTTCAAAACATGGTTTGAAAGCCCTAATAAAGTCTGGTAAATATTCATTTATATTAATATGAATACTTATTTGCTAACGCGGTTCCATGCATCACGTGAGGCTACGCGCGCTTCATTCCACTGCATACGTGACTCGCCTTTGACTTCGTTCCATGATTGCTCAAGCTCACTTTCATGATCTTCAAAACGAGCATCTGCTGGATAACGATGACGATTAGCATACCCTACAGCATAAGCTGGATGGGCATCGCGATCAAAATCGTGACCCTGCGCATGATAGTCAGTATTGGCAAATTCAGCGCGCCAGTAGGCTTCTTCGTGAGTAGGGTTAATCGCCTCAGCTGAAGCATGACCTGCACCGCCACCAGCGATAGCACCAATAGCGCCGCCAATAAGCGTACCTAGTGGACCTGCCATAGAACCAATTGCGGCGCCTGCTGCTGCACCGCCTACGCCACCAATACCAGTACCGATTGGATGCGAACCCGGCTCTCCTGTGATCATATCAGCATTCAAGTCTTTTTTAGACTCTTTTGACATATGCTTGATTTCACTGCGATCAATATTATCTGGATCATTCATAATGACCTTCTTTTCGGTCACGCCAGCGTCAGGCGTACGCAACTCATTCTCAGCTCTAATACGTTCAGCATCGGTTAGTTCACGACCATCAGCAGCTACAATTTCAGTATCACCTATAATACGGGCATCATTGTTACTCATAAAATCATCCTTAAATTATTAGTTATTGTTTATATAGAAATTTATTTTTTGAACTATAAATTTGCAAGCTCGCCATTAGTATATGAACTAAAGCACAATATGCGATAGGCTAACTATGTAAACAGCGTCAGAATAACGATGCTCTTACGTTACAACATGTATCATGCTATAAGTACTCATAACAGCATCATAGGCTCAGCAGTGCCCTATCGATAGCCGTTTGCCATTTGTGTAAATGCTTTTCTCTGATCTCATTAGACATACTTGGCTCAAATATACGCTCAACCTCCCACGACGCACTCATAGTAGACTCATCATAAAGTCCCGTTTTTAGACCTGCTAATAGCGCGGCGCCCTTAGCCGTAATTTCGGTATCTTTTGGGCGCAATACAGGTACGCCCAGTAGATCTGCCTGAAACTGCATTAGTAGATTATTATTGGCAGCGCCGCCATCAACGCGCAGCTCTGTTAATGGATGCGGGCTGTCCTTTTGCATAGCAATAAGTACATCATAGGTTTGATAAGCCACTGCCTCTAATGCTGCGCGTGCGATATGGGCTTTGGTCGTGCCACGGCTCATACCCGTGATGCTTGCGCTGACATCAGAGCGCCAGTAAGGCGCGCCAAGACCAGTAAACGCAGGCAGCAAAACCACATCATCGCTACTGTCCACTTGCCGCGCTAAATCCTCGACATCACAGCTTTGTTTGATCATGCCTAGATTATCTCGTAGCCACTGTACAATAGCGCCTGCCATAAACACGCTACCCTCTAGCGCGTAGGTTACCTCACGCTTTGGTGGCTGCAAAATGCGCTTGCCTGACTGCACGATTTGATTAAGTGATAAGTTATCGATACGAGTAGGCATTGATTTTCGTTGCCATGCAATGGTCGTTAATAACTTATGCGCGCTGAGTTTTGGTGTTTGACCGATGTTCATCAGCATAAAGCAACCGGTGCCATAAGTGTTCTTGGCCATGCCCGCGTCCAGACAACCTTGTCCAAACAGTGCTGCATGCTGATCGCCTAGTACCGCCTGAATAGGAATCTGCTTAGCAAATAACCCCTTTTTGGTTTTACCAAAATCGCCATCTGAGGCGACAACTTTGGGCAATACCTCCATAGGTATATCAAAACGCGCGCACAGCGTTTGCGACCATTCAAGTTTGTGAATATCAAAAAGGAGTGTGCGTGAGGCGTTGGTGATATCGATGACATGCTCGCCGCCTGTCAGCTGATATATCAGCCAGCTATCTATCGTCCCGACCGCGATTTGTCCACTACTTGCGCGCGCTTTTATGTTCGGATGATTCTCAAGTAGCCAAGAGATTTTGCTGGCACTAAAATAAGGGTCGAGTCGCAACCCTGTGATATCTCGTACCTGCTGGCTTATGTTATTGGCTGAGCTATCAGCAGCTAGCTGTTCACAAAACGGCGCAGTACGTCTATCTTGCCAAATAATGGCTGGCGCAAGTGGCAGCCCCGTCTGCTTGTCCCAAATGACAATCGACTCGCGTTGATTGGTGATAGCAATACAGCTGACATCCGTTGCAAGTAGTCCTGCTTGATTGATGACGTCATGAGCACAGCTAATCTGTGTCTGCCAGATTTGGCGGGCGTCTTGCTCGACATAACTGGCCTTTGGGGTTTGTAAGGTGGTGGGCTGCTGCGCCATCTCAATAGGATGTGCACGGTCATCATATAGTATGGCTCGACTCGACGTGGTGCCTTGATCTAACGCTAATATATATCCTGCCATTGATTACCCCTGCACCTATTATAAATTCGATTTTTAGTAGTTTGTAAGACTAGATTTGCGATAATGCTGATACTTACGTCACTACTGTCTATAATATACCCATAAGCATCTAGGGCTGTATAGCTCAAAATCTAAATGTATTGGTTTGTTGCAAGGTCTTTATCGTTTATGAAACTTACCCCTTTGTCTTTATCTCACTGTATTACTATAGCCTCACTGATAGCACTCTCAACACCCGCGTTTGCAGATATCAGTTCTGGTACAGGTATTGATGCTGATCCTACCCTTAACTATACAGCGCTACCTGATGACACGACACAAATTATCGATACGGGCGAGGCGCGCTATAGCAATACTCAGACACGTATAGAAGCGCCCTCACCGTTAACTCAAAACGCAGCTTCTAAGCTAAATACCTTGATCGACCCTATTACTAGTAAGACAATTGCTAACAGCTACCCGCTGGAAGTCTCTAGTTTTTTGAGTTTAGCGCAAGCACAAGATATCTTATTGCAAGTCTCGCCCAAGCTGGCTGCTAATCAGGCGGCGATTGCCTCAAGCGAATATCAAACCCAGGCGCTGTCCACCATAGACAGACCCTTTGTATTTGCGCAACTCTCAGCGAGTACTTATAAAGTACAAGAAGATGTGGATTTATCCTCTCTACGCAATGAGATTGTCAATGGCGTCAACACTGTCGGCGCTGATATTAATGGTATGACGCCTACTATTGTGCCCTCGCCTATATTGCCTAATTTTGGTGAGATGCTCGGCGAGCGTATTCCAGAGTCTTATGACTTTGAGCGCTCAGGGTCTACCTCGGGCGCAGGTCTTGGCTTTGCTTGGCCCATTTATACTGCTGAGCGCACCGATAGTCTGACTGGCGCATCAAACGCCCGCACGCAAGAAGCGATAGCAGATAGTGTACTGGATAAAAACGAGCGGTATAATACCTTGATTGAGCGCTATTTTAAGGCGCAGCTGGCTATCATTGCTGCATATCTGCGTGAGGATGCTTATGATACTTTGCAGCAGACTGACTATATGGCCAAGCGCTTGTTTGAAGAAGGCTTTATTTCACGCGTTAATCGTTTAGAGGCACAGTCAGCGCTTGCAGATGCCAAAAGCGAATCTATCAAAGCTAATAATGACGCGCGCCTAGCCATGATCGCTTTGCAGCGTCTGCTACGTACAGAATATCGTATCAAGCCGACCACGCCTTTGTTTGTATCGAGTCGTCCGCTGCCTGATGTGTCCTATTTTCAAGACTTAGCACTCGCTCAGCATCCTGGACTCCAAAAAGTCGCCGCCAAGCGCGCGCAAGCTGAGCAGCTGCATGCGCTATCTGACACAGGCTACAAGCCTACGGTTATGCTTTATGGCTATAGTCAAGTCGGGCGAGATCCGAGCTGGATTGCAGGGGTGTCAGCAAGCTGGAAGCTATGGGGCGGGCTGGATAAAGCGGCATCACTTGCTTCAAGCAGCGCCAAGATACGCCAAGCGGATCTCTCAGAGATTGAAGTTAGTGATAACCTACTGCTATTGGTCGAGAAGAACTGGAACGATGTCAATAATGCACAAGCGCGATATCAAGCCCTTCAGAGCAATGTTGACTTGGCGACAGAAGTATTGCGTCTGCGGCGCTTAGGACTAGAGGAAGGCGTCAATACGACGATAGAGGTTGTGCAAGCGCAGACGCAAGCGCTCAAAGCACGTACCGAGCAGGCGCAAACCGCTAACGATTATGTGCAGGCGCTTGCCGCCTTGATGCAGAGCACGGGTACACCTCTAGCGTTCAACGCGTATCTCAATGCCGCTGATATTAGGCTACCCACTTTGTATACCGAATAATTTAATATAAAAATTACTTACTTTATAGCTATTTAAAGGCAGTATTAAACAGCAACTACTAAGCACTACTCTACTACTCACCCTAATGCGAATGACTCCTCTATGACAAATTTGACGAGCAAAATAACGAACGCGGCGCAGCCTATAATACAAACGTGGCGTATAGCGAACACCTCTACGGTTTGGGCACATTGCGCCAGCGTAGGGTTCTTTGGTTTTTTATCTATATTTCCTGTGATGGCGGTATTTGTACTGATTTATGGCTTGCTGTTCTCGCCTACTCAAATGCAAGAGCAGATTGCACTGCTTCAAGCATATGTACCGGGTTCTGTCTACGATGTCATAAACAGTCGCCTGACTGAGTTGACCTCCAATACCAACTCGCGCTTGACCTTTAGTCTACTGCTCTCAAGTGTGCTTGCTCTATATGCAGGCTCTAAAGGTATCAAATATCTGATTTTGCTTATCAATTTGGCCTTTCATATTAATGAGGAGCGCGGATTTATACAGAGCACGATTCGATCATTAAGCTTAACCTTAGCCGCTGTCATGGTAGTTATTGTTGCTATCTCCTCTATTGCCCTTGTGCCCTTGGTAGCCGCCTATTTTCCTTTTTCGCAGTTCGTTGAGACGATAGCGCTATGGAGCAGATGGCCTATACTTGCAGGTATTATATTTCTAAGCTTTTTGACTTTGTATCGTTTTGGGCCAAATCGTGATGCTGTCGCATTAAAAAAGCTGATGCCAGGCGCGGCGCTTGCCACCATACTTTGGATTGTACTGTCGGTACTGTTCTCCATTTATGTGCAAAACTTTAATAACTATAGTGCTGAATTTGGCGCACTATCAGCAGCGGTCGTCATTATGCTATGGCTGTATTATTCCGCCTTTATCGTAGCCTTTGGGGCGATTTATAATTTTGAATCCATAGAAAACTCAAAACCTGTTGCGATCCATGTTTATCAATAAGCGACTACTTATTTAGCTTATGATCATGTCACTTTCGATCGTGACATTTAAATAAAAATTATTTTAAAACTTTTAACACCAGCCTTTTACTTTATTGCTACAGGATTTTGCAGTCATGACTGACTCTCATAATGATTTAAACAAAGCAGACTTAGCGGATGATAGTCACACTACAAATGATCTTGAGCATCCCTCTACAAACTATCAGCGTACAACAGACAAGGATAAGGACTCTTCGATAATCAAAAAAGCCATACTTGCCCTCGTCATCCTTGGTGTGCTGGGTCTGATCGCTTATGGGCTATTTAAAAGTAGTCAAAACAGTGCGCCTGAGACTATTACGTTGCAAGGACAGATGCAAATGCGTCAGACCTCTATCGCAGCTAAAGTCCCTGGACGCATCGCCAAGATATTAGTGAGTGAGGGCGATATGGTCCAGGCAGGACAGCAGCTCATAGAGATGGACTCCCCTGAGATCAACGCCAAGATCAACCAAGCACGCGCAGGCAAGCAGGCAGCGCAAAGTCAGTTGGATAAAGCACAGAATGGCGCACGCCCGCAGGAAATCGCGCAAGCAAAAGCGGCTTGGCAAGCGAATAAAGCGGCATCAGATTTGGCGCAAAACACCTATCAGCGTGTCAATCGCCTCTATGAAGAGGGACTAATGGCACGGCAAAAACGTGATGAAGCGTACGCGCAGTACTTAGCTACCCAAGATCAGACCGAAGCGGCGCGCCTGCAATACGAGCTGGCTATGGAGGGCGCACGCAGTGAAGACAAATCAGCGGCGGCGGCGCAAGTAGCACAAGTGGACGCGCAATTAGAAGAGGCTTTGGTCGCCCGCGAGGAAGCCAATTTAAAAAGTCCGATATCAGGGGTCGTGGATTCAGTCATCGTCAATACAGGTGAGGTCATCGGTCAAGGCGTACCTATACTGACCTTGGTTAATACTGATGATCAGTGGGTCGTCCTCAACGTCACTGAAACCTATCTCAATCAATTTGCTATCGGTCAGCAGTTTACTGGGACTATTCCTGCGCTATCGTCAGCCAATAACCCTTTCGATATGCAATTTATAGTCTATGCCAGCTCTAGCTTATCTGACTTTGCCACTTGGCGCCCGACCAATAATGACGATGGCTTTGATGTGCGCACCTTTGAGATTAAAGCGCGTCCTGTCAGTCCTGATACGCGTATACGCGCTGGTATGAGCGTTATTGTCACTATCGACTCGTCACTTCTCCAAGAGTAGGCTATGTTTTCAACTGAGCTTGGCAAAGTTTTTGTGCGTAGTGCGACTTATGAGCGCCAGTTTTTGTTTAAAAATCCTTGGGATCTAGCCATGGTGCTGTGGATACCACTGGCGACTATCTTGTTGGTGTGGTGGATATTTTCGCAGACGCAGATCACTAACTTGCCTATTGGCGTTATGGACGAAGATCGCGGGCCTGTTGCCAATACAGTAGTGCGTTATTTAGACGCCAGCCCTAGTTTGAGGGTCAAACAGCTTTATCATACACAAGCTGATGCCAAGGCGGCTATTTTGCAACGTGATATTTATGCCTTGGTTATTATCCCCGAGAACTTCTCAAACCGTATTAACTCAAGCCAGCCTGCCCCTATTATTCTGCAAGTCAATGCACAATACGGCACACATTCAGGCATCATCCAGACCAGTGTGCAGGGCGTTGTTGGCACACTATCAGCAGGCGTTGAGATACAGCGCCTCATCAAGCAAGGCATGTCGCCCACTCAAGCGGCTATCGCCTACTCGCCCATATCCATTCAGCGCACCAGCTTGTTTAATGCAGTTAATAACTATCAGCAGTTTTTGGGCTCAACGGTGATACCGGCGCTACTACATATTTTGGCGATGGTCATTGGCGCGACGACTATTGGTCGTGAACTACGGGATAGAACGCTTGGACAATGGTATCGCTATATTCATACTGGTACTTCTGACTTGAGGCGTTTAACTGATAGCGAGCAGCGCTTGGCGAGCAAAGAGGTTATACATAGTGAGTCAGTAGCCTTTGACCATATGACTAAAAAAGCAAGCTTGTCAGTACTTTTATTTGGATTACTGGGTAAGTATTTTTGGCCAGTACTGGCTTATAGTTTATGGGCTGCGTTAACGCTATGGCTGGCAACACCGCAAGATAACATTGCTCTTGATGCTATGCTGACTACCTATGCCGCCTTTAGTCTGCTGATGATATTGTCTTTTTGGCTAGGAGCCATCTTTACTCTAGGGTCGTTCTCTTTGCGCATGGGACTGTCCTCTACCGGCTTTATCTCCGTGCCTTCTTATGCTTTTGCTGGGGTCACTTATCCCTATATTGCTATTAGTGATAACGCTAAATATTGGGCCGACGCGCTACCCTTAACCCACTATCTTAAGCTCCATATCGCTCAATTACAGATGGCAGCCCCTGTCGCTATCTCCTTGCCTATCGTATACGGTTTGCTATTGGCAAGCTGTCTGACAATGCTGCTGAGCACCTTACTCACCAAACGCGCGTTGGCTCATCCTGAGCGCTGGGGAGCACGCTAATGTCTACGTCCTCAACGCCTAATCCTATCAGTTCTGATAAGCCATCGACTCATCAAAGCTTGGCACCCAAAACTTTTTGGGACAGCTATTTGCAAACGATAAAGGATGTGTTCACAGATAAAGGCGTGCTGCTCATGCTGATTATCGCCCCTATCATTTACGGCTTCTTTTATCCCTGGCCATACTCCACTGAAGTGGTCAACAATGTCCCCGTAGGCATCGTCGATTATGACAATAGCACTCTATCGCGCACGATTGCGCGTTACGCTAGCGCCAGTCCGCAACTTGAAACTCGGTCGTTCGCTACTGAGCAAGACGCCAAAGCTGCCATATGGTTGGATGACATCGCAGGCTTTATGATTATCCCAAGCGGGCTTGAGCAGCAAGTACTCTCAGGAAAAGCGGCGAGTGTCAGCGTATTGGGTAATGGCGGCTATTTCTTATTAAACAAAAACGTACAGATGGGGTTTTTGCAGGCAGTCAGTACGGTGTCGGCAGGCATTGAGGTCAAAAAAAACGTCGCTCAAGGGGCTTATGCGTCTACTGCTGCCCAAAACACGCAGGCCGTGCCGCTACAGATCGTCCCTTTATATAATCAAACCGAAGGCTATGGCGCTTATGTCGTACCTGCGGTATCTATTATTATTTTGCAGCAGACCTTACTGATTGCTGTCGCCATGCTCATCGGAACTTGGTATGAGCAGCGCAGGCACGCCACCTCTATTCGCGGTTGGCTTGGGCGTATCGCAGCCTTTGCTACGCTAAGCTTCGTTGTGGGCTGTTTTTATTATGGCTGGACGTTTGAGCTTAATAATTATCCGCGTGGACAAAACATGCTTGGTAGCTTGTTGTTCTTGACGCTGTTCTGCCCGACGGTGGCGACCCTCGGCTGCGTGTTTGGACTTTGGCTGCGTCAGCGCGAGCGAAGCATGCAAATTCTTATTTTCAGCTCGCTACCGCTGTTTTTTGTCAGTGGTTATCCTTGGCCTGCCAGTCAATTGCCTGAGGTGCTACAAGTGCTGCGCTGGCTGGTACCGACGACGCCTGCGATTAACACCTCAGTACAGCTTAATCAGATGGGCGCAAGCTTCTCTCAAGTCGCTACAGGCTTTTATGCGCTGGCGGGTTTGTGGCTATTGTACTTTGTCCTATTGCTGCTTTTGCGTAAGCGTACCGAACCTAAAGTATCCTAACCCTACTTTAAAAAAAAACGCCTACCGTTAAGTAGACGTTTTTTAATATTAAATCTAAGTTACTTTTCAATTCACAGGATAATTAAAATACCCGATTGAGACCATTTAGCGCCGCTACTCGGTACGCCTCTGCCATCGTTGGGTAGTTAAAGGTGGTATTGACAAAATATTCAAGCGTTGCGTTACATTTCATCACCGCCTGTCCGATATGAATAATCTCTGAGGCATGGTTACCGTAGCAATGAATACCTAGTATCTCTAGCGTCTCACGATGAAAGAGTATTTTGAGTACGCCAGTACGCTCACCGATGATTTGTGCGCGCGCTAGATGCTTAAAGAACGCCTGCCCGACCTCATAAGGAACCTTTTCGTCCGTGAGCTCCTGCTCTGTCTTGCCGATACTTGAGATCTCAGGAATGGTATAGATACCCGTTGGCACGCTAGAGACCGGTTCTGCGTCGCTATCCCCTGTCATAAATGCCGCCGCGCAGCGCCCCTGATCATAAGCGGCAGAGGCAAGAGAGGGCCAACCGATGACGTCACCTGCCGCGTAAATGTTCTCAACCTCAGTACGGTATGTATCATCGACTTTGAGCTGACCACGGCTATTGGCCTCTAAACCAATTGCTGCTAAATTTAGCCCTTCTGTGTTTCCTGAGCGTCCATTTGACCACAAAATAGCGTCGGATTTGATTTTCTTACCACTCTTTAGATACAAGACCACATGATCATCATGTGTCTCAAGATGATCAATTTCCTCATTATTACGGATAAGCACACCAAATTGTCTAAAGTCATGCGCTAGAGCGTCGCTGATCTCACTATCTAAGTAGCTGAGCAGTTTGCCCTGATTATTGATCAGATCAACTTTATAACCAAGACCGGTAAAGATAGAAGCGTACTCACAGCCAATCACGCCAGCACCATAGATAATGATCTTTCTGACAACATAATCCATCTGAAGAATTTTGTCAGAATCAAAAACTCGCGGATGATCAAAGTCTAAGATATCAGGACGATAAGGACGGCTACCCACGGTAATAATGGCTTTGTTGAAGGTGACGGTTTCAAAGATGTTTTCATCCGTTTCAACGCGCAAGGTATTGGCATCGACGAAGCTTGCCCAACCTTGAATCACATCGATTCTATTGCGCTCATAAAAGCGCGTATGGGTACTAACCTGACTGCGTATGACCTTGCGTGCGTTCGCCAGTACTTTGTTAAGTGGGACTTGCTGATACTCAAGCGCCTTGGTAAACATAGGATCACGGCGAAAATTAATGAGGTTAAATACCGATTGGCGAAGGGCTTTACTTGGAATAGTGCCGACGTGCGTTGAGTTGCCACCAACCTGATCACGTGGATCGATGACGGCGACTTTTTTGCCAGACTTAGTCAGCTTCATAGCAGCCGCTTCACCAGCGGGACCGGCTCCTAGGATGACAGCATCGTACTCAAAATCATGCTTATCGCCTTTGATACGCTGTGAGTCTTTGGTAAAGCCTGATTTGATATCGATACGCTTATCATCGAGCGGGTTAACCAAATCGGGGTGATGCATAACATCATCAGTGACTTGCTCGTGCGTTTGTTCAATTTTTTCCTGTTTGCTCTGATCGTGTGTCTGCTCTGGCAGCGCAACTTTGCCGCCCTCTTTATTTGAGACCTCAGTCTGCGTATCTTCACCAACGTTATTGGTCTCATCATGATTGATGTCTTTTTGATCTGTCGTCTCGTTCTTATTTTTACTTCCCATTGGACCCTCTTTATTTACGATAGCCATGCTATCTATTTAATTGAGTTTTATTATGACGCTATTAAAATCTAAACACTTAAAACTTAAACACTTAAAACTTAAGTATCTAAAACTTAAGTATCAAACACGCCCTAACCAATACGGCGTTTAAGACCCGTCATTTGCAATATACGCGTGGCGATCTCTTCAACAGACATCTCTGAAACATCAAGATTGGGTATACCTTGTGAGGTATAAATACCTTGTATGGCGCGCTGTTCTTGTTGCACCTGCTGATAGCTAGAATAGCGGCTGCCTGCTCGGCGCTCTTGGCGTATCTTTACCAAACGATCGGTGTCAATCATCAGACCAAACAGCTTGTCTTTGTGCTCACGTAGTGATTTGGGCAGTTGATTATCGTACAAGTCATCTTCGGTTAGTGGATAGTTGGCGGCGCGAATACCAAATTGTAGCGCTAAGTATAAAGAGGTTGGCGTTTTGCCTGAGCGTGAGACACCAATTAAGATGATATCTGCCATACTATAATGACGAGTACGCGCGCCATCATCATTATCCAGAGCAAAATGCACCGCATCGATGCGCTCTTTATAAGTTTCAGAGTCTACATTATCATGAGCATGGCCTGAGTGCGCGTCTGGCTCAACCCCTATTTCCTCTGCAATGCGCCCAATCAAACCCTCATACATATCCAAGTTGCAGCTATGCGCAGAATTGATTTTTTCTCTAATCTGGTCGCTCACAATCGTATCAAAAACAAAAGGCAGTAAACCATCACGCTGATAAGCCAAATTAATCTGCTCAACCGCGCTCTCAGCACGCTCTAGGCTATCGACATAAGGCAATACTTTGGTCTCAAAAGGTACTGAGGCGAACTGACTCAAAATAGAGCGACCCAAAGTCTCAGCAGTGATAGCAGTACCGTCTGATATAAAAAACGCCGTTCTTATCGTTTGTGAGTTGTCTAAGCTGAGCGCATGATGATTTTGAATAGTAGGCATGTCTGGTTCGGATGGATGGCTTGAATACATAGCTAAGTACCTCAATTGATTGTAGTCATTATACCTATATATAAGTCAGTAATCCCAACCAATGTTACCATAACTGCCCCAGATTTGAGCCAAGCGCCATACTATTGTCTTATACATCAATATAGTCTGTTTATGGTATTGATAGACTTAATTTGGTAAAAACTACTTTTTTGACGCTATAGTTTGTAAATTTTCAAAAAATTTTGATTGCACCTCTCGAAATCTGCTAAATATAGCGTTATAATCCACCATTATAATCCTTACTAAATAACCTTATTTTTTGGAGTTATCATGGCAGCGCACTCTTCAGCACTTGTAATCAATCTAGATCAGCTAGGAAAAAACGACATTGATACGGTTGGCGGCAAGAATGCGTCACTCGGTGAGATGATCAGTCACCTATCTGATTTGGGCGTTAGTGTTCCTGGCGGCTTTGCGACTACGGCAGATGCTTTTAACCGTTTTTTAACAGAAACGGGTTTGCTTGATAAGATTAACAATGAGCTTAAAGTCTTAGATGTTAATGACGTTAATAAGCTTGCTGCTACGGGTAAAAAAATCCGTAATTGGATCATAGAGCAAGAGCTGCCAGAAGATCTTGAAAAAGAGGTACGTCAAGCGTTTGAAGAGATGAGTGGCGGCGAAGACATCGCGGTTGCCGTCCGTTCGTCAGCGACAGCAGAGGATCTACCTGATGCCTCATTTGCTGGTCAACAAGAGACTTATCTGAACATTCGCGGCATCGATAACGTGCTTGTCGCTATTAAAGAAGTCTTTTCTTCCTTGTACAATGACCGTGCTATCTCTTATCGCGTACATAAAGGCTTTGAGCACGAAGGCGTGGCGCTATCTGCTGGTATTCAGCGTATGGTACGCTCAGAGACGGGCGCTGCGGGCGTCATGTTCACGCTAGATACCGAAAGTGGTTTTGATGAAGTGGTCTTTATCACTTCAAGCTATGGCTTGGGCGAGATGGTCGTGCAAGGCGCGGTCAACCCTGATGAGTTTTATGTCTCTAAGCGCCTGCTTGCTAATGATAAGCCTTCTGTGGTTCGCCGCAACTTGGGCAGCAAACACAAGAAAATGGTCTACGGCGATGAAGGCAGCACGGCTAAATCTGTTAAAGTCATTGATGTCGAAAAACAAGAGCGCATGCAGTTCTCATTATCGACCAATGAGCTGACCGAACTTGCTAAGCAAGCGGTGGTCATCGAAAAGCACTATGGTCAGTCAATGGATATCGAATGGGCCAAAGACGGTGATAGCGGCGAGATCTTCATCGTCCAAGCGCGTCCTGAGACCGTCAAGAGCCGTCAAGACAGCAACGTTATGGAACGCTACGTTATCAACACAGGCGACGCCAAAGTCCTTTGTGAGGGTCGCTCAATCGGTCAGCGTATCGGTTCAGGTAAAGTGCGCGTTGTCAGTAATTTGAACGAGATGGACAAGGTTGAGGACGGTGATGTCTTAGTCTCTGATATGACCGATCCTGATTGGGAACCGGTCATGAAGCGTGCCTCTGCTATTATCACCAATCGAGGTGGGCGTACTTGTCACGCGGCTATTATCGCGCGCGAGCTTGGCGTTCCTGCTATCGTCGGTTGTGGTAATGCCACTGAAATTTTGGTCGATGGTCAAGACGTGACTGCTTCTTGTGCTGAAGGCGATACAGGCTTCATCTACGAAGGTCAGATCGACTTTGACGTGCAGACCAACTCTATTGAGTCTATGCCAGAGCTTGCCTTTAAGATTATGATGAACGTCGGTAATCCAGACCGCGCCTTCTCATTTGCACAGATGCCAAACGAAGGCATTGGTCTTGCCCGCCTTGAATTTATTATCAACCGTATGATTGGCGTGCATCCAAAAGCATTGCTGAACATGAATAGTCTGCCGCGTGAGATATCACAAGCCATCACTGAGCGTATTGCAGGCTATGCGTCACCTGTTGATTTTTATGTTGATAAATTGGTTGAAGGTATCTCAACGCTCGCTGTTGCCTTTATGGATCAGCCGGTTATCGTACGTATGTCAGATTTCAAATCAAACGAATATGCCAATCTTTTGGGCGGTAAGTTATACGAGCCATCAGAAGAAAACCCAATGCTCGGTTTCCGCGGCGCCAGTCGTTATGTCTCTGACAACTTCCGTGACTGCTTTGAGCTTGAGTGTAAAGCGCTCAAACGCGTACGTGACGAGATGGGTTTGACCAACGTCGAGATTATGATTCCATTTGTGCGTACCGTTGATGAAGCGGCGCAAGTCATTGAATTACTAGAAAATAATGGTCTTAAACGCGGCGAGAACGGTCTACGCATTATCATGATGTGTGAGCTGCCAACCAACGCTCTGCTCGCTGATGAGTTCTTAGAGCATTTTGATGGCTTCTCGATTGGTTCAAACGATTTAACCCAGCTCACCCTAGGTCTTGATCGTGATTCAGGTATCGTCTCACACTTATTTGATGAGCGTGATCCAGCTGTCAAAAAGCTGCTGTCTATGGCTATTGAAGCTTGTAACAAGGCGGGTAAATACATCGGTATCTGTGGTCAGGGGCCATCGGATCATCCCGATCTAGCGTTTTGGCTTATGGAGCAAGGGATTACCTCGGTGTCACTAAATCCAGACTCAGTCCTAGATACTTGGTTCTTCTTAGCAGGTGAAGAAGCTAAATAGCGTTTTGTAGCGACTCATAATTATTTATAAGTTGCGTAACGTCAGCATAAAGAGTCATTAGCACTACCTTTTAGGGTTTGTTTGCTCATTTTCATTGTTTTTAATGAGATGGCAGGCAGGCCCTAAGTTGTATTTACTCTTTAACTATTTTTAACTGGCAAAGTTTGGCTGACAAAAGCTATTGCAAACGTTTACAATAAGGTACTTAGAGTTAGTGCTGGCTTTATGACAGTGCTCTTGTTATAAGCAACTTTGACCCAATACCATAATTCATAAATAGCGAATTAAGAAATAACCTACTATGCAAATTTTTCTCGCTCGAAATAACGTACAAGCAGGTCCTTATGATTTAAACCAGCTCAACATCATGCTGGCCTCTGGTGAAGTGACGCTGGACGATCTGATATGGCATGAAGGTTTAGATCAGTGGCAACGAATCGGTAATCTGACGGGCAATCAGCCTGTGTACAGACCCAGCACAGTTGTGACTAATGATACCAGTCATGATGATTCAATTATCAATAATGTGACCGTGTTTCCAGAGGATACGCCCAACAGCGCTCAAGGTGGCAACAACGTCTCTCTTGATAGATTGTACGGCAAACCTGAGCGCCCAAAAGCGGACGTCAAAGGTGGCATGACGAGTAATCCTCTGCATAAGCCAAATAATGTCTCGCTCAATAAATCTGGCCCTAAGGCGCTAGCGACGGACAAGGTGCTCGGCGATGTGGTATTAGCGCCTATCATGTCTCGCATGCTAGCAACGGTTATTAATGCATTGTTATATGTACTTGCGATTTTGCCTTTGGTACTTGCGCTGACTAAGCTTGATATTGACTATAGCAAGTTTGAAAACATCCAAGATATGGACGCCGCTTATCAGTATTCTATGACCTTGATGGAGAGCTTGCCAAGCTCTACGTTGATGATGTCGCAAGTGATGGTGTTTGGTCTATTTGCTTTGCAGCTGGTGTTCATCACTATGCGCGGACAGTCATTAGGTAAGCTACTCACAGGTATTCGCGTTGTTGATCAAACGACTCATCGCCTGCCGTCATTTATCAAACTGATCGGTATGCGTACCTTGTTGCTATTTATTATTTATAACTTGTTGTTTTCTTTTACTAGCTTTCTAGGTTTTGTCGTCATTGCCGTACATTATTATATGGCGTCTAAAAGTGCTGAGAACATTGGTTGGCATGATAAACTAGCTAAAACCTTAGTGGTAAAAGCGGATAGTAGCCAGTTGGTCAAACAGCCAAAAATAAAGTAGGTGCAAATCAGTACAGAATGAGCAGCGCTTGGTCGCTGCTTTTTTGTGAGTGCTCGCTTTCGAAAGTATTGTTTTCGAAGATATGATATTAGACTTTGTATTAACCTTTGAGTGCTGCTATAATACGGCGCTTTATATCCTAAGCTTCTCGTCCCTACTTTATAAAATCTAATGCTTATAAAAGCTGACACTACATTTTATAAAATTTAAGACTAAGTTTACCTTATAAATCTCCTTGCTACCTGCATAGGGCCGGTAGCTACTAATCCGTAAGGAGTCCAAATGCGACATTACGAACTGGTGTTACTTGTACACCCAGACCAAAGCGACCAGGTGGTCGGCATGGTTGAGCGCTACATCAAGTTAGTTCAAGACAATGGCGGCGCAATCCACCGCCTAGAAGATTGGGGCCGCCGTCAACTGGCTTATCCAATCAACAAGATTCACAAAGCTCATTACGTTTTATTTAACGTTGAAACTGACGGTGAGACTTTAGCTGAGCTTGAAGAGCTGTTCCGTTATAACGACGCCATCATCCGTAGCTTAGTCATGCGCCGTGATGAAGCGGTCACTGAAGAGTCGCAGTTAGCTAAAAATGCCGATGAAAAACGTGCACGCAAAGCTACTACTCCACGTCGTTCAGACGACAATGATAACGACAACAGTGAAGACTAATTAAAGGAGAATACTTATGGCACGTTTCTATCGCCGTCGCAAATTCTGCCGTTTCACTGCTGAGGGCATCACTCACATCGATTATAAAGATGTTGAATTGCTAAAACAGTACATCAGTGACAATGGCAAAATCGTACCGAGCCGTATTACCGGTACGTCTACAAAGTATCAGCGTCAGCTTGCCACTGCTATTAAGCAAGCTCGCTATTTGTCGCTATTACCGTACACTGATAATCATCAGGGTTAACTGTTAACTAGGAGTGACTCATGCAAATTATTTTGTTACAGCGTATCGTCAACCTGGGTAAACTCGGTGAAACTGTCGATGTAAAACCAGGTTACGGACGTAACTTTCTTATCCCTCATGGCAAGGCTCTACCTGCTACTAAAGCGAATATCGAAAAGTTCGAAGCGCGCCGCGCTGAACTTGAAGCTGAAGAAGCTAAAGAAGTCGCTACTGCTCAAGAACGTGCTGATGCGCTAACTGACGTTAATGTCATTATGCGTGCAAAATCAGGCGACGAAGGCAAGCTATTTGGTTCTATTGGTACGCGCGATATCGCTGAAGCTTTGACTAACTCAGGTCTAGAAGTAGACCGCGCTGAGATTAAGCTGCCTGAAGGCACGCTACGTCAAATCGGCGAGTACAGTGTTGATATTCAGCTGCATCATGACGTTACGGCAACTATCTTGGTCACCATTCTTTCTGAAGATGGCGATGACGAAGATGCTGACGTAGAAGAAGACAATGCTGAGAGCGAAGAGACTTCTGAAGAGTAATTTTTAGAACATCTCGTTTAAGTCTAAAGAAAGCCAGTGACTCTATGTTGCTGGCTTTTTTGTATTTATAGATTTGATGATGAATCATATTAAAGGCTAAAAATGTGCCATTAATTTGAAATTAACACTTCGTCATAAACGGGCGCGATGACTTTTGAGCCGTAGAGGCTTAAGTGATCATCATCTAAATAAAGAGGTACCTTATCTATATCGCCGTAACACCATTGTTTGTCACACAAGTAAGGAAGAGGATCTAGTATTTTTGCACCGCATTGCTCTGCTGCTTCGTTTTGCATTCTAAAAGCATCTTGATGACGCTGGTCATATTCATCAACTGGCATCTTAATATTGCTATTAGCGCCTTTCAATAGTATTGATCTAAACATAGTGATAGGCACATCTTTCTTCATTTCAGGCGTAGGTTTGAGTAAATAAACAGGATGGTTTTTAGCGAATTCACATATCGTATCAACCATATGACCCGTTATGTTTTCTTTGTAGTCATCTGTTATGTCCATAAAAATCTTATCGACAAATTTATTGGGTGATAAGGAGAAAGTAGTGGTTTCTTCGTTGGGACCATTCAGGTATTCAGACACGCGGTTTATGATAATAACAGGTATATCTGGATACTGTGTCGCCACGGTAGTAATAACGTTAGCTACCAGCTGTCCGCAATTATAATCTGGGTTTTTGCCATTATCGTCAACTTTGAATACCCCTTTTATCGTAGGACAAGCTGCCATACCAAAGCTTACAATACTGCCTCCGTGAAGCGCCGCTCTGTCACCAATAGCAACATTTTGAGCTTGAGCGTGGCTGTCGCCTATAACAATAGCTTTGATTTCACCCTCGCCATAAATACAAGCAGGAGAGTGACCATTTTCAACTTTACCGCAAACGGCTTCTCTAGGATCCTCTTGTTGCTGATTAATGATGGATATCTGATCTGTTGTCAACCTATGGGGCGTGATCTCATCAGATTTAGCGTACAAGGTACCACCTATGACTATGATAACTACTGCCATCAAAAGCGGTTTATTATAAAAATAACTAGAACGGTTCGTAAGTGCTTTTTTAAACCGAATATTTTCTACGTATTTATAACTCAAAAACCCCAGCACAATTGAGAGTGCCATGCCCAGATAAATATAAGCCTCACTCAATGAAAAATAGTATATAGCGACGACCAAAGGCCAATGCCATAGATAAATCGAATAAGACCAAGCCCCTAATTTTTGAAAGATAATATTGCTAGTGAATACACTAGTATCACGCTGCGCTTGAATAACTAAAAAAGCACCGACTACAGGAAAAGCAGCCAAATAACCTGGCCAAGGATTAGCAGCTGATATTAAAAAGTAAGAGCCAATTATTAGGAATAGCCCTATCCATTCAAGCGCTCTTTTTTGTTGCGGTTTTAGAGTAAAAGGATAAAGATAAGCGACCCCGCCAAGCATCATCTCCCAAGCTCTAGTAGGCAGATAATAGTAAGACAAAACAGGCCATTGATAAGTTGCTATGGCACTAAATAAGAAACCAAACACTGTCGATAGCAGCACTATAATGCGCATAGCTTTTAAAGACACAAGCTTATTTAGGGCAACCAATATCAGCGGATAAACAATATAAAACTGCCACTCCACTGACAACGACCAGCTGTGCAATAACCACTTCTCATGAGATGCCACATCGAAATAGCCTGTTTCTGTGCCGTAAATAAAGTTGGAGACAAAACCTATGCTCGTAGCCGCATGCTTCGCTAAACGTCGATACTCAGGCGGCGTTAGAAAAAACCAACCAAAGATAAGCAGCACCGTACAAAGCAGTGCAAGGGCTGGAATAATTCTATTCGCACGAGCCACATAAAATCTCGAAAGCGAAAATCTTTTTTGATCAATATCTCGAAATATTATCCCTGTCATCAAAAAACCTGAAATGACGAAGAAGACATCAACGCCTGCAAAACCGCCTGGCATCCAAGAAGCGTTGAAATGGAACAGTACTACAGCGATGACTGCAATAGCTCTAAGACCGTTGATATCTTGTCTAAACTTCATAGCTTTAATGATTAGGTACCTGTTTAAAAATAGCAATATATAGTTTACGTTCATTTCTGAACATAAAGGGTGTCTGACTACTCACTTCTCAATGTCTTCAAAGAGCATCAAATCATAAAGACAATGCTATATCAATGCGCTCTAGATAATCCACTGAACGTGGCCAGTCGGCAGCGACTTGTGGTATATCTTGTCCACTGGTAATCATCTTGGCAGCATTAATCCAGCCCGCATGACCTATTGCTAGTATTGGGGTGTTGCCTTGTTCAACGAGCCTTTTCGCCAACCAGCCTTCAACACGGTCAAATAGCTGCTGCAGACTTTCCCCATTATCTGGCGTAAAGTGCGCAAAGTTATCGCACCAGTCGTCAATCTCTTGCTTAGCGATTTGCTCCCAAGGGCGACCATCCCATTCGCCAAAATTAATCTCAGCAAGCTCAGGCGCGACTCGATACTGAAAACCACGTTGCGCCAGTATCTGTCCGACTTTTAGGGAGCGTTGTAATGGGCTTACCCAAATGACTTTAGGTAATTGATGCAAACGGGTAAATCGCTCGATTTGATTGGCAAGACGCTTTAATTTACGCCTATCTACCCCTATGTCCGTTTGCCCAATACAAATACCCTCAGCAGCAATAGGTTTAGGATGACGCCAAATGTAAAGAGTCATTAATTGATTAGCCTTTTCTAAAGATTTCTTTTGAATTATAAAAAAGGTATAGAGGCAGCGAGCCCAGCATAAATAGCGACTTCACTCAGCTGTTGTGTCGCCCCTAAACCATCGCCAGTATAGCCATCCAGACGCCTACGTAATAAGCGCCGCATATATTCAGTGGCAACTAGCGCCAACACTAAGGCTAATAACCACTGACCGATGCTAATCTGCTGTATGGCATTAGGAGATATAACCATTACTAAAACTCCTGCCACGAGCAACCAACCACTACTGAACAATCCTTGTAACGCTGTCAACTGCTGCGCCATAGGCTTGGCTTTGGCATGTTCTATCTCACCGCCATACGGCAGCAGCACAAGCAGGCTAATACATAGCAAACGCGACGCAGTATGGCCAATAATCAGCGCGACAATAGCTACCGATAACGGCATGGTGGCTAATAAAGAAATCTTTAGTAATAGCGCAGAGATTAACCCTAACACGCCATATGTCCCCAAGCGCGAGTCTTTCATGATAGTCAGCGTGCGCTCGCGAGTCAGACCGCCCCCCAAACCATCGCAACTATCCGCAAGACCGTCTTCGTGAAAAGCACCCGTGAGCTTAATCCCGAATACCGTACTTAGCACCGCAGCAACGAGGGGCGTGAATAAAACACTAGCAAGCCAAAACACGCCAGCGCAAAGTAGTCCAACCAGCAAACCGACTGCGGGAAAATGACGGCTGCTCTGGTGTAGCCATTGGGGATTATAATTTTTGAATGGCGGAACTGGCAATCGGGTCAAAAACTGAATGGCGACCAGTAACAATATCCATTCGTGCTTTATAAACTGCCCAACACTTACTTTAGACGATGACTGCTGTGACGGCTCTGGCTGATTTAATGACTGTTTTGATTCCTGCTTTAATGGCTGTGACATTAGTTGTTTTGCTCACTAATACCCGCATCACTAAAGCTTGCCATCTCATTGATAATGGCACAAGCGGACTGCAATAATGGATAAGCAAGCGCCGCGCCGCTACCTTCGCCCAAGCGCATACCCATATTAAGTAACGGCTCAGCGTTTAGTAATTTTAATAAATGCGCATGTCCTGGCTCGACTGAATGATGGGCAAAAATAGCATATTGGGCGACACCAGGCGCTAGGCGCTCCGCAACCAGTAAAGCACTGCTGGCAATAAAGCCATCGATTAATAAAATATGTCGTTCACTGGCGGTCTGAATCAGCGCACCTGCCATCATGGCTATCTCAAGCCCGCCTAATGCAGCAAGCGCGTCCAATGGAGACTGTGCCTCGCTATGACGTACCAATACTTGCGTTAAAATATCCGTCTTATGCTGTAGACCTGTATCATCGAGACCGGTACCACGACCAATACAATCAGCAATCGGTACATCACCTAATCGTGCCAGTAAAAGACTCGCCGCTGATGTGTTGCCAATGCCCATCTCACCGACGATCAACAGATTACCTGCTAAATCTTCGGCCACTTTCATGCCATTCTTTAGCGCAGCTAAGCATTCCGCTTCGGTCATGGCGGGCTCTGTTAGCGCGTCTCGGCTACCATGGCGTACTTTATAATTGAGCAATTGCGGATGGTCTTTAAAAGGAGAATTGGCAAAGTCTGCATCCACCCCAGCGTCGACTACCTTTAGCTCGATATTGTGCTGACGTGCCAAGACATTGATAGCAGCACCACCTTGCAAGAAATTATATACCATTTGCGCAGTGACGGCACTTGGATAGGCTGAGGTTCCATGCTTAGTTAAACCATGATCAGCAGCAAATACTCGAATCTGTGGCTGTTCAATATGCGGTGTGAGCGTCCCTTGAATCATGCCCAATTGCAGTGCCAATGCCTCTAAGCGACCCAGTGCGCCAAGTGGTTTGGTCTTTAGGTCTATAATCTGTTGTAGCTGCTGACGTAGGTTATTATTTTCTGTATTGGCAATGGTTGGCGCGGTAAAAGTGGTCAAGGCTATCATCCTAAAGGTTATAAATGGAACAGGGCACTATGGTAGCAGATTATCCCATTTATAATGATATGATTAGACTAGTTGCACGAGCCAAACTTGCATAATTCCAAGAGCACTTCATGAAAATTTTAATCGCCCCTGACTCATTTAAAGAAAGCCTAGAAGCAATCGAGGTGTGCCGCGCTATCCAATCTGGATTTAATCAGGTTTTTCCTGATGCCGACTATAGTTTATTACCCATGGCAGATGGCGGTGAAGGCACCTCTGCGGTGTTGTCCTACGCGCTTGGTGGACGCTGGAAAAACGTAGATGTGAATGATCCATTAATGCGACCGATTACTGCCAAGTATCTGCTATTAGAAAATAAGACTGCCGTGATTGAAATCGCGCAAGCCTGCGGTCTGCACTTATTAACGAACGAAGAAAGAAATCCACTCATTGCCAGTAGCTACGGTGTTGGCGAACTTATCGCTGATGCTTTGAGCGAAGGCGTCAAACGCATCATTATCGGTCTGGGTGGTAGTGCCACCAACGATGCTGGTCTTGGTCTGCTCATGGCATTAGGAATAATTTTTTGTGACGATGAAGGCAAGCCTTTGGCGCAAGGCGGTAACGAACTGGCCAACTTAAAGCAGATAGACGGCTCAACCCTTCATCCAAAGCTGCGCAACACGGTCTTTGAAGTCGCTTGCGATGTGACCAATCCATTATGCGGAAAATCTGGTGCCAGTGCTATCTTTGGACCACAAAAAGGCGCCAGTCCCGAGCAAGTCGCACTATTGGATAAGGCCTTGAGTCACTTTGCAATGGTATCTGGACAGCATGGCTATCAGGACTGTCAAAATATATCAGGCGCAGGGGCAGCAGGCGGTCTTGGCTTTGCCTTAACGACATTTTGCGAAGCTAATCTTAAATCAGGCTTTGATACCGTGGCTGAGGCCGTTAGTCTAGAAGAGCATATTGCTAGCGCTGATTTGGTGATTACTGGTGAAGGCAAGCTTGATGCGCAGACTTTAATGGGTAAAGTCGCTGGCGGTATTAGCATGATGGCAAAAGCAAATGATAAGCCTATAATCGCTATTTGCGGTAGCGTTGACGGCTTAAATCCTACTCAGACTACTGGGTTTGACGTCGTCATGCCGAGTATTCAAAAGCTGGACACCCTTGATAAGGTACTAAACAACGCTTATGAAAATATTGAGACTACCGCGGTCAATATTGCCGCTGCCATGAAGCTAGGGCAAGTTATGAAATAGAAATAGCCCGCAAGTTCATTCATTGACTAACATCAAATCTAAATATCGCTATTCTTTATAATTTTACAACCACTTTTTTACCTCGTTAATGACAGTGTGCATTCTATTAGATAGGGCTTGCTGTCGCCGCACGGCAAGATATAACGTTTCACTCACTGGTATTGGCAAACGATGACTGCTAATAAGCTCAGGGTTTGCGTACGCTGCAACCGCGTGTGCTGGTAATACGGTAAAGCCAAGCCCCCTACTAACAGGCTCCAAAATCAAGCCAATTTGATTAGAAAACCCTTTTTTCTTAAAGTCATTAATATGCTGGAACTCGCTATAATTGGCGCTCAGTAGCATACTGGCATGATGAGCACCGTCAGGATGATCGATAAACCCAAGCTCAATGAGCGCCTCCCAACTTGGTTCATTAGTAGTCGCAGGCGTCACCAGTATCAGCGCTTCTTGAGCTATTGACTGGCAACTTATTCCCTCATCATCTGAGATATCCGTCATAAATCCAATATCAATGTCGTGATTCGCAAGCGCTCGCTCTATATCGCTATTTGGTGCAAAGCGATAGTCAATCACCAACTGTGGATACTGTTGTTGTAAGCTCAAAAGCTGCGGATACAACTTTAAGCCTACGCTGCCAGGAGACATCAGTCGCACTAACCCTGCAAAGGCGGGGTCATCACCGATACGCTGTTCTAGATTTGCTAGACGCTGCAAGATATCATCCGCTTCCCTATATAACTCCTCGCCGGCATCCGTTAGTGAAAACTGCTTCCCTTGGCGGATGAGCAAGTCGACATCTAACTGACTTTCAAGCTTACGTATGTGTTGACTCACGCCTGACTGGGTCATATGTAGGCGCTCGGCAGTGCGGGTAAAATGTCCCACTTCAACAAGGGTAAAGAATGTGCGTAGCCACGTGATATTCATCATTACGATATATACTTATCTTTATAATAAATGATAATTTTACGTAATGGATATAGCTTTGTAAACTACTCCCATATTACAACAGGAGTATGAATGATGAATAACGTCTATCCAAGAAGCTTTTCGCACATTGGCCTTTCCGTCCCTGACCTAGAAGCAGCGGTAAAATTCTATACCGAGGTAATGGGTTGGTACACCATCATGGAGCCGACCGAAATCGTTGAAGATGACAGCCCTATTGGTGAGATGTGTACGGAAGTCTTTGGCTCAGGCTGGGGCAGTTTTCGTATCGCTCATCTCTCAACTGGTGACCGTATCGGTGTTGAAATATTTCAATTTAAAAATCAAGAAAACCCTGAAAACAACTTTGAATACTGGAAGACAGGTATTTTTCACTTCTGTGTTCAAGATCCAAACGTGGAAGAGCTCGCTGAACGCATTGTCGCTGCTGGCGGCAAAAAGCGTATGGAAAAACCGCGTTATTACTACCCCGGCGAAAAACCTTACCGTATGATTTATATGGAAGACCCGTTTGGCAATATCGTTGAAATATACAGCCACAGCTATGAGCTTATTTATAGCGAAGGCGCGTATTAAACGGTTATCTCTCGGCGATTAAGCGGTCAATATATAGTCTGACCTGTCATTATCTCTACACAAATAAAAAGGACACAATATTACTATCGTGTCCTTTTTATTTAGTATAACTAGGGCGTATTTGATAATTCACAAATACGCACTGACAGAGACTATTTTTTAGTCGATTCAAAGATAAAAATAGTAAGTTTAGTCATTCTAAGCGTCTACTTTTATCAAAGGAGCGGCAAAAAAGAGTCCTGTCCTTTCAGGCTGATGCTAAAATTGCCCCCCAGCTCTATATAAGCAGTGTGTTGCAAGTCTAGCTAAGGTCTAGACATTAGCTAGACTTGCGCCGTGTCTGGAACACAGCTTTGATAAACTAGCAGCGATCAGCAGTGCCATGGTTGAATGTTCAACACGCCCTAATGCAAATACCGTATTACTCAGCAGCGATAGCGATCATCTCAACGAGTAGCTCAGGACGTGCTAGAGCTGATTCACCACAAGCGCGGGCGGGCGGTTGAATGCCTTCGAACCACTTGTCCCACACCTCATTCATCGCCGCAAAGTCAGCCATATCCTTTATCCAAACTGTCACAGATAGCAGTTTAGATTTGTCACTACCTACTTCTTCTAGTAGCGTTTGAATCTTCTCTAAACAGGTTAGTGTTTGCGCTTGGATATCGTCTTCGGCGTTACCAACTTGACCGCACAGATATACGGTTTGGTTATGTACGACGATCTTACTCATACGCTGATTGCTATGCAGTTTCTTAATCATTATTTATCCTTATATACTTTAGTTTAAAAATTATTTTTTAGCGAAACGTTGGGCATTAAATGGTTCAACATCAACCGTTAGCGGCTTGTCGTGGATTAGCTCTTCGACCAGACGACCGGTAATTGGTCCCAAAGTAAAGCCTTGGTGACTATGCCCAAAGGCGAACCATAACTTGTCATGCTTATCCGCAGGCCCAATGACAGGCTTCATATCTGGCATACAAGGACGCGATCCTGCCCATGCCTCACTCTCTACCGCATCCTCTAAAGGCAGTATTTTAGTTGCCAGTTTCAATACCGTTTTTAGTTGACCGAAATTTTTGGGTGCATCCATCGTCGTCATCTCAGCGCCTGTCGTAATACGAATGCCTTGCTGCATCGGGCCCATGACGAAGCCTTTGTCCATGTCAAACATACTATGATGGATGGTGTTTTTGTCACTGATCTTGAAGTGTTGATGATAGCCGCGCATCGGGAACAGAGGTAGATTGTAGCCCAATGGTTTGATTAGCTCATTTGACCAAGGACCTGCCGCAATAACCAAATGATCGCTATGATAGGTTTCGTTATCCGTCACCACCTGCCAGCCTTTGCCATCGTTGTTATCAGAAGGTGTGATTTCTTTGACATTGCTCTCTTTAATTATCCCTTGCATCTCTTCAAAGTTTTTAGCGTATGCTTTTACCAGTGCACTTGGGTTTGAGACTTGCCAAGAGTTGAGCCAGTGAATAGCACCGACAAAACCCTCAAAATTAGCATTAGGCTCCATCGCTTTTAACTCATCTAGGCTGAGAACTTTGTGCTCAACGCCCTGCTCGCGATCTTCAATAGCGGTCTTGGCGGCCTTTTTAAGCGTCTCCTCTGAGCGGTGCAACTGTAGCCAGCCATCACGGGTGATCAGCTTATCAGCGCCTGAGGCTTCGATCATGACCTGATGCTCGCTGGTGCAATGAGCAATCAGCGTTTGCCATTCTGATTCAATCTTTTTGACCGAATCTGGCGTTGAGAATTTCCAATATTGCAGTAGCGCTTGATGATAACGTAGCAGCGCAGGTATGCGGTAGCGAATATCGGTGCCTTGATTCGGTAATACGCGCACCATTTCTGTGATCTGACGCGGAAAAGGATGGGTATGAATGGCTTCACGCTGAATGAGACCGGCGTTACCATATGAGGTTTCAAGCCCTGGCAGTTTTCTATCTAGCATCAGTACTTTCGAGCCATTTTTTTGTAAGTGCCAAGCTGCTGCGGTGCCGACCATACCTGCACCAATCACAATCACGTCATAACGCATAGCCTATCCTTTTCGCTAAGAGCATAGAGAAGTTTAATGCGATATGGTAACGCATTACTGTAGATTTTAAACCACTATTTGACAAAATATTTTGTTAACTCTTACTTTTGGTTATATAACTTTTTTATTTTTATCTTTACTAAGTATGTGCACCAAATTTCACGACTTGATTTGTTTTATTAAGGGCGCATTACATAGCTTTGAATATCTACGGTTAGGATAATTTTTTTATGAATCCTGTTGTGATCGGCTATGGATTTTTGGCGTTGGCTATCGTCTTTGAAGTATTAGGTACGACCTTTTTGGTCAAGTCTGAACAGTTTACCCGCTTAGTGCCTACTGTTTTGATGGCAGTACTCTACATCGGCTCGTTTTATTGTTTGTCGCAGACGCTAAAGACGATTCCTTTAGGTATCGCCTATGCCATTTGGGGCGGTGTGGGTATTGTATTGACCGTTATTATCGGAGTGACCCTGTTTAAACAAAGTATCGACATACCAGCGATAACGGGTATCGGTTTGATCATCCTAGGCGTTGTGGTGATCAATGTTTTTTCTAAGACGGTTGGGGGTTAGAATATACATTATGGTGCTCACCACCACACCGGATCTGCACTTGCCAGCGCCGCTAATCCTTTAGTAGATGACTTAACCTCAACCTCGCTAGCGGACAGCTCGGCAACAAACCGTGAGGGCTTATCAAAATATCCAGAGTAGCTGGCGAAGTAATCAGGCGCAGTTAAGTACAGCTTGTTTTTGGCGCGGCTACAGGCTACATAGAACAGTTTGCGCTCCTCTTCTAATTCCTCAAAGTCATCTAATGAGCGATGGTGCGGGGTCATGCCATCAACTAAGGAATTCACAAAAACAATTGGCCACTCCAGCCCTTTAGCGCTATGAATGGTTGAAATAGTGACCTTGTCTGTGTCGTCATCCTCAGGAGCATCCATCGCTGCCACTGAATCGTTGGGTGGATCAAGGGCTAAGTTCTCTAAAAAGTTATCTAGGCTACTATGTTCGGTCGCCAAGTTCTTGAGCACACGAAAATCCTCGCTACGCTCGCGCCAATTCTCCTCAACCGTCTTTAAAATAGGAATATAAAAGTCGAGCACCAGATCGATAATAGTTTCTACGGACTGCGCTTGTTGCGCTTTGCTCAAGGTGCTATGCAGCGGTGCAAGCTGTGGGCTTTTCTTACTAAATTTGGGTAATAGCAAGGGTTCAAACGAGTTGTCATCACTATTGATCGCTTGCGTTAAGCGCGTAGCAGTGACTGCCCCAACGCCCTTAAATAAGGTCAAAATACGATGCCACGCAATCGTGTCATTGGGGTTATACAGAATTTTAATAAAGGCTAAGACGTCCTTGATATGGCGACGCTCAATGAACTTAATACCGCCGACGACGATAAAGGGAATACGGCGCTCCATAAATTCCAGCTGCACATAGTTGGACTGAAAGGAGGTTCGGCACAGTACCGCAAAGTCGCTATAGTCATGCTCAGCTTTGTGCTCGATAATTTGATTAGCGATGTATTTGGCCTCTTTTGTCTCATCGCTAGCACGGCTAAAGATAGGTTTTGCGCCCATTATAGCCGCGTTTGAGTACAGCTGCTTTTGGTAGCCCAAAGTGATTTGCGCAGACAAGGCATTGATATAGCTTAAAATAGCAGGCGTACTACGATAGTTTTGCTCAAGCTTAATCAGACTCGCTTCAGGGTAGGTCTCCCCAAACAATAAAATATTCTCATAATTAGCGCCGCGAAAAGCGTATATGCTTTGATTATCATCGCCGACGACCATCAGCGATACAGACGCGGGCGCACAGATGAGATCAATGAGCTGCTTTTGCGGAATATTGGTATCTTGATATTCATCGACCATGACGTAGCGATAGTTGTCTTGCAAGAGCTGACGGAAGGTATCATTAGACTTTAGATGGCGGACCACTTGGCTGATAATATCGTCAAAGTCGTACAAATGGTTGGCGCGTTTGTACTCGTGAAAGTCGATAGCCAATTGCTCAATGATAGGGATATGAATGGCAATATCAGGATAGCTGTCTTCGATCAGAGTATTGATCGGGATACGGCGGTTTCTGGAGGTTGAAAAGATATTTTGTAAGGTGCGTTTGCGCGGAAAGGCTTGTTTTTGTGTTTGCGCGGGGTACTTTTTTTCTTTATAGATCAGATCAATAGCGTCCTCGGCGTCGCCGGTATCCAAAATAGTAAAGCGTGGATTGATACCGAGTAGCCCTGAGTATTGTCGTAGTAGCCGATTACAGAATGAATGAAAAGTGCCGCTGGTGATATCGCTTATCATCTTGCTAGTGGGTAAGATGTCCTCGGATAACTCTTCATCAGACAGTGTATTCGTGAGTAAGGTTTTTGCGCGGCTTTTGATCTCATTGGCCGCTTTTCGGGTAAAGGTCAGTAATAGTATTTGCTTAGGCGCAACGCCATTTTCTAACAGATAACTAGTACGGTAGGTCAGCGTTTTAGTCTTACCCGAACCTGCTCCAGCGATGACTAGCGCTTTGCCTTGGGTAGTAGTGGCCGCAAGCAGTTGATTAGGATTAAGCTCGCGGGCGTAATCCACTTTGAGTCCCAAATTATTATGCAGGCGCTCATCAATGACCTTGTCATCAGCATCCACCAAATTCGCCTCTAACTTTTCGATAGCTTGTTCAAGGCGTGCAAGCTTGGGTTTTATGTCTACAAAGTTTTGTGGATAATTGTACTGGCGTGTATCAAAGATTGTCATCGTTATTAAGTGCCCATCATATTGTTTTGATAAATTTGTTTGCGAATGCTTTAGGAGAGTAAATACAAAGGCATTACTCTTAAGGTAGTTATAGAGTACCCATAAAAAGGCCTGTGCGCTATGGTATAAATACAAAGTAACAACTCACCCATCCCCTAGCAAATTTGCTACAATATGCCCAATTTTGGACGACGCTCCAAGCGCGCGGTCCTCCCTTATTTTACAACACTATTTTTAATACTACTGAGAGACCATTATGGGTTTTAATTGCGGCATCGTTGGCCTACCAAATGTGGGCAAGTCCACTTTATTTAACGCCTTGACCAAAGCGGGTATCGCGGCAGAGAACTTTCCGTTTTGTACCAAAGATCCCAACACTGGCATCGTGCCTGTCCCTGATCCAAGGCTAAAAAAGCTTGCTGATATCGTCAATCCTGAGCGCGTTATGCCAACGACGATGGAGTTCGTCGATATCGCAGGCCTCGTCGCTGGTGCATCAAAAGGCGAAGGCATGGGTAATCAGTTCCTAGCCAATATCCGTGAGACCGATGCCATTGCCCACGTGGTACGCTGCTTTGATGATGACAACGTCGTCCACGTCGATGGTCGCGTCAGCCCCATCGATGATATAGAAACCATTAATACTGAGCTGGCACTTGCTGATTTAGAGGCCGTTGAGCGCGCCATCCACAACCAAACCAAAAAAGCCAAAGGCGGTGATAAAGACGCGCAAGCTTTGCTTGATGTGTTTAAAAAAGTCGAGCCATTACTGGCTGAAGGTAAGGCGGCGCGCGCCGCGAATTTAGATTCTGATGAGAAAAAACTTATTAGAAGTTATGGCTTGATCACGCTCAAACCAACCATGTATATCGCTAACGTGTCTGAGGATGGTTTTGAAAATAATCCGTATCTTGACGCCGTACGTGATTATGCGACAGGCGAAGAGTCAATCGTGATCGCCTTGTGCAATCAGATTGAATCTGAAATTGCTCAGCTCGATGAAGATGACAAAAAAGACTTCTTAGAAGATATGGGTATGGACGAGGCGGGTCTTGATCAGGTGATTCGTGGCGGCTATGATCTGCTCGATATGCAGACTTATTTTACCGCTGGCGTCAAGGAAGTACGGGCGTGGACAGTTGAGGTTGGCGCAACCGCACCGCAAGCCGCTGGCGTCATTCATACTGACTTTGAGCGCGGTTTTATTCGTGCTGAGGTCATTGCCTATGACGATTTCATTGAACATAATGGCGAAAAAGGCGCTGCTGCCGCGGGCAAATCTCGCTTAGAGGGCAAGACCTATATCGTCCAAGATGGCGATGTGATGCACTTTAGATTTAACGTTTAGGGTTATAGACAAGCAGTCCTAACCGCAAAAATCAAAATAGCTCAAAATTCAAAGTCAGCCTGAGTGCTGGCTTTTTTGTGCGTCTAGTTTTTTTCGTAGGTGATGATTTGGATGGTAGGGTGCTTTTTAAGCACCACTGGGCGGAATTTTGAACCGTTAACGGTGCTTAAAAAGCACCCTACGCCTAACTCAGGCAATGCCAGAGTAATCCATAAATTGCCACTCTCGCTACAAACTTTGTCTAATAGTGTCTACAAATTCTATAAGAGTTTAAGTATCATAAACAAGATTATAAAAATAATAACGGAATATAAATAATGAGCACTTACTCCAAAACATCAAAGAGCGCCACCGAGCACTGGGCAAGATTATTCAACGCCCAGCGTTTAGGTAGCGATAAACAAGCGCCTGTACAAGATAGCGCGCGCTCCTCCTTTCACAAAGACTATGACAGGCTGGTGTTCTCGCACTCCTTTCGTCAGCTCAACCAAAAGACGCAAGTACATCCGTTAACCAATCAGTTGGGCATTCATACGCGCCTAACACACTCGCTAGAGGTGTCCTGTATTGGACGCTCGCTTGGTATCATGGCAGCAGAGAAGCTCCATGATAAGCTGCCAAACGGTCTACCATTGGGCGTCTCGCCCGCTGATGTCGGCGTCATTATACAAGCCGCTTGTCTGGCTCACGATATTGGCAATCCGCCCTTTGGCCATGCAGGCGAATATGCGATTCGCGATTGGTTTATGCATCCTGATCGTGCGCCTATCTTGGCTTATCTCACCCCAAGCGAGCAATTAGATGTCTTAGCTTATGAGGGCAACGCGCAGGGATTTCGCTTATTGGTGCGTAACGAGCATCATCCTGATAATGGCGGTATGCGTTTAACCTGCGCCACTTTGGGCGCGTTTATGAAATACCCTTGGCTTGCCACTCACAGTAACCCAAATGGCAATACAAACAGTTTGGAGAGCAATGGCAACAAGCAAGGAGCAAATCAGGCACGTAGCAAGATTCAAAAGTTTGGCTGTTTTACCAGTGAGTCGGCGCAGCTAGAGGAGCTGGCAGCAATCTTATGTTTACCGCGCTCAGAGCGACATAATGGTTTTGAGCGTCATCCACTTGCCTACCTGCTAGAGGCAGCGGACGATATCTGTTATGCCTTAATTGATCTAGAGGACGGTATTCATCTCAATATGCTTGAATTTGATGAAGTGGCGGATATTTTTTATAAACTCATAGGTGAGCGCCCTACTCCTTTGTCCTCCACTATGTCAATCAGGCAAAGCCTAGCGGCACTACGTGCACGAGCTATGATGCGTCTGGTCAATACGGTCACAGACGCCTTTGTGATAAACCGCGATGAGATGCTAGCGGGCACCCTACAAGGCAGCTTATTTGCTCACTGTGATATCAGTGTGCAAAGCGGCATCACTGAGGCCAAACTGTTGGCACGCGAGAAAATATTTAATCATCCGAGCAAGGTGCGGATGGAGCTTATGGCCAACCAGTGCCTGCGCCGCTTGCTTGATGCCTTTATGCCGCTGGCGTGGACGCAACTGGTCACCTCCCCGCAGCCTTTTGAAGAGCAAAGACTGTTTAGCCTACTCAAACCACATTTGGATGAGCAGCAAAGAGCGCTCTCAGGCAATATTTATCACAATATTCTAAATATCTTGGACTTTATCACCGGTATGAATGACCATGAAGCTTATCGGTTGGCGCAAGAATTGCAAGGTCATTGGGGCACCGTTATTTAACTAAAAAAAGTGCTAGAAAGACATTATTTTATAGTTAGTGGTCTAACAAAAGCTGTGTATTTTATTCGTAATTTTCTAGCAAAATGCGTATGATGAACCTTCAACAATAAACTTTGAATCATTATGAGTAGTCGCGAACAAAAAAAACTTCAAACCCGGCATGCTTTTTTTAATGCAGTGCTCGATTTGTGTATGATGGGACAATCGTTTAGCTCGATAAGTCTCAGGCAAGTCACGCGTGAAGTAGGCGTGGTGCCAACGGCATTTTATCGTCATTTTGATGATATGGAGTCGCTTGGACAAGCTTTGGTAGATGAGGAGCTAGGCAGCACTTTTGCTGCATTGAGCAGCAGCTTACAAATAGGCCGCAAACGCAGCTTTGATCGGCAAATTGCTAAGAGTATTCAGCTATTTTTGCAAACCGTTAGCGCTCAGCCGCGCTATTGGCAGTTTTTGGTTAGCGAACGTTTTGGTGGCTCAGAGGCTGTGCGCAAATCTATTAGCGAGCTGATGACCAAACACGGCATATTATTAGCAGATGATTTGGCGCTCCAGCCTGCCTTTGCTCATATTAATATTTATGATTTGCGTCTGCTCGCTGCAGCTGGTCTCAATATGTTTTTTTCTTGGATCATAGACTGGCTAGATTTGACTTATTCAGAAGATCACGACGACGAAGTGGATTTGGGCGACATTGAAGAAAAAAAGCAGCTGATGCTGCATAATTGCACCCGCCAAGCGCAAATGCTGTTTTATGGGGCTTACAACTGGAAGTCCTCTGAGGAGACGCTTTTGGATGACTAAGTACGCTAACCTTTAGATCACTCAGTAATCAAGGCAAATGTTTAAAAACTGGGTCTAAAAGCATAAAGGCGACGATTAATCACTTTGACAGTTTTGTCAGCGCTAGATTCACTGCTACTAGCTGCAGCGTTATTTGCACTGCCATTGACATCATTTGCACCGCTATTTACATTGTTACCACTCGTATTTTGATTATTTAAATTGCTACTAGCTGCACCGCTCTCATTGTTTGTCGTATTGCCCTCATCAAGCGCATTTTTGATCAAAATGATCGCAAATCGTTGTTTACCATCGCTATCACTGGCTGTGACAAGGCCGCTAAAAGCTCGACTATCCACTGATAAAAGTGGCGTCAACGCTTGGCGCTGCTCATCAGTCACACTCACAAGCGCTGGCAGTTGCCACAACTCATCAATAGACCCCATTACCTGCTGAGTACGCAAATCTGTTAATGTTTGCATCTGCTCAGTGGTTGCACCCTCTACCAAAGACGCTAATAGTACAGGGCTTGCGGTATTGACATTGATAGGCAAGTCATAAGGCACCGCTGTAATGTACGGGCGTAGTGCGGCTAAAGCCTTATCATCTACACCTGAAACGTCTAGTAGCTGATCGACACTGATAAAGGGCTGATTAGGCAAAGTGTGCGCAGGCGAGCCTGAATCATATACCGCTCCTTCGTCACCGCCATCTTTATATACCTCACTATCTGTATCTTGCCAATCTAAAATAGCCGTAGCAATATCAGGCTCTAAGCTTAATTGCGTTAATAACTTTTGTAATATGGCGAGCGCCGCGCTATTAACCGTGCCATTTTGATACAGATTATTGATATTAAAGCGGCTCGCTTCGTCCCGCAGCTCAATGCTTATGCTATGTGCGCCCAAAGCGTAAGGCGGTATCGGCTGCGCCCAAATATCCTGCGTGCTATCGGTATTATTAAGCTCGTTATCAGCGCGGATCATCGTTACTGCCAATTGCTCGCCGGCATGGATATCTTGCAAAAGTTGATCTTGATTAAGCAACAGACCACTTCGACGTATGACAATTTTTTGACTGGCAAGCATAGCCCCTGCGACCACAGTAATACTGACAACCAATAGCAAAACCGTCAGTAACGCTACACCGCGCTGGGAGTTCGCTGTTATGCTCATTGCCTTGCCCCTATGCTGCTCTGCTGCTCTGCTGCTCTGCTGCTCGATTTATGGCTCGCTTAAAGCAAATTGCCAAGTGATTGGAACGTCTTGATAAGTAAAGCTCATACCAACGCCGTTTGGTAGTAGTGGGTTTTGCGCAGTTGCAGCGGTGTCCGTATTGGTATTGGCATTTGAATTATCTTGTGGAAAAGTACTACTTGGCTCTGGTAAATAGGCTTGCATGCGTCCATCGCTCACATCTTTTAATATTACACTATCTAAGCTGATCCCCTCAAAATTGTCATCGATACTATCGCCTTGAGGACTCAGATATTGACGGCGAATAAGCTGCTGATCAGCAAAGACGTAATCAACGCGAACGATAGTAGGACTGCTCTGATACCTAGGGTCTGGATCGGCAAAACGGATAAAGCTTATCGTCTCAGTGCTTACGCTCATAAATGGCTCGGCAGGACTGACTTGCACGCTATTGGTTTGAGCATTATTAGCTTGGGCATTGCTGTTTTGATTATTAGGGTTTGATGTGAGCGCGTTATTGTTGTTTTCAATAGAGGGTATCTGATAAGGGATGATTTGTCCCATATCTTGTTGTAGCTGCAAGTAAGCATACTGCAAGAGCGCTAGATTATCTGCTTGATACTGCGCCCGTTCTCGCGCTCGATTGACGCCGTCAAATACTTGCCAGCCTGCCACAGCGAGCATCGCAAATATCGACATGGCTACCATCAACTCAAGCAGCGTAAAGCCGCGCTCATACTTCACTGCATGCCTCTTAACGCTTGGGTAGGCTGTGCTTGAGGCGACTGTGCTTGCACGGACAAGTCTAGGCTACCGACCTCTTGCTCTGGATCACTAATCATGACAGTGATATCGGTGACCACAGAGCGCGTTTGCCCGTCAACGACAGGAGCGACTGTTATAGTCACTTGCTTTAGTGCAGAAGATAAGGTGTCAGAGGGGATCATCTCCACTTGCCAGTCGCGCCCTTGCTCACTTGTCATCTGACTACGGTTGGTCGTCAGCCATGTTTTTTGAATATACAAGTCACTAGCAGCATTTTGCGCCACAAAGTGCGCCAGCGTACGCGTACGCAGAGTATCTACCGAGCTTAGATAAGCACTACTAGCGCGGCTAGCGGCAACTGCGACGACGGCGAGTATAGCCAGCGCTACCATCACTTCGATTAAGGTAAAACCGCTTTGATGCTCTGATCTACTTTTAGGATAGACGGCTTTGGAGGAGTCAGGCATTGTTATATTTCCTGTCCTATCACTATATTACCATCGGGCATAATGGTGATGACCTCACCCACTAGACGGGAGTCATGACGTATCTCAATAGTGACAGGGGTTGCCTGTCCTGTCCCAAACCATAAGACTTGTGGCACAGTTTGATCGGTGAACCAAGGCTGTAGTGTCCGCGTCTCTATCACACGATTACTCATACTAGAATCATCTAATCTTTGAATATTAACACTTACTCCAGCTGGCATAGTAGGTAGCGTGATGTCTGGCTCAATATTCCAGCTGGGCGCTTGAGTTTGCTCATTATTTGCAATATCTGCTGACAGCTCCATAGCATTCTTCGGTGTACTACTTATGTCAGTAGCTTCTACAGATCTCTGATAAGCAATATAAGGATTAGATAAGGTCATGATAACGGGGGCAACTTGACCTTGTTTGTCTGCTTGCAAAGCCAGTCCCATAGGCTGCATGCGCTCAGCAGAGAGTAGTCTGACATAACTGAGTGAATCGGTTATATGCTCATAAAAGGCGCGGTTTTTGCGGGAGTCGCTGCTACCGACAGACAGACTAATCATGCCTGCAAATATAGAGAGAATAACAACGACGACTAATATCTCAACGAGAGTGAAACCTGCTTGAGACGAGATGTTTACAGGCAGTGGAGTAACTGATTTATCGATATAAATAACGCAGGCTTGCTCAATTTTTTTCCCGTTTACAGCCGCGTAATGGCTAGCATGATGGTTGCTAACCTTATAGGGCAATCTCGTAGGTAATAGATAAAGTGCTGATTGAGGCGTAACAGGCATGTTGCACCTATACTTTTTGAGATCATCAATAGTTAGTATTACGATGCTCTTCTGATTCGGTATCAATCTGCTCGACCAGCTCTTGCATATCTTCATCAATAACTTCATTAGTATGTGCAGGATAATGACTTGGCAACTCTAGCATTTGCTGAACCAAAGCATAGCGCAAAGTGTCACGACGACCCAAATAACGCTGGTAAAAACTTGAATTTAGTAGTCCTGCGCCGCCTTGACCCATTGCCCACAATGATGATAAATAGTCGCGGGTACTCAAGCTGCTCTGCTGATCTTTAAGATAAGTGCTAATAATATCGAGCATGTGTTTCATGCGCTGACGACGAATGTCGTACAGTTCACCAAATAAACGGTTAAGTCCTGTGACCGAAGCGGCCAGGCGCTCTTCTATTTGATTGAGCAGCATCGCTTTTTGCGGATTCATCAGTTGCTGAAATATCATGCGCGAGATACCAGCTGAGGGACAATCATCGATACGATTGATCTCAAAGAGCTGCTCCTCGTAGCGAATAATAATGCGCAGATACAGCTCATCTTTGCTAGAGAAATGCTTATAGAGCGTACCCTTAGCTAAATCAAGCTGGTCAGCTAGGCTATCTAATGTGATATCACCATCACCCGACTCAAGCAGCAGCTGCTCAGCCATTGCTAAGATATTCTCTTCTCGTATCTTGAACTGGTGTTGACGACTCATATTATCTCCTAAAATCTGACAGCGTTAAGCGTATGGCATCAATAGGAAAACCTTAGCTTGACAATGTCTGGTAACTGCTTGATGACGCAACAGATTTAAATATAAATGACTGATTGGTCATAGCATAACGATTTTAGCGATACTGTGCCAGTAAATTTTCAAAGTTTTTTGCAGTGAGCGTACCGATCTTTTTAGTCGTACACCCGTGTAGCTCAGCTAAGCAATCAGCAACATACGGCACAAAAGCGGGTTCATTGGGACGACCGCGCTTAGGTACTGGCGCTAGATAGGGGCTATCTGTTTCTATCAGTATTCTGTCTTTAGGCATATTTTGCGCCGCCTCTTTAATCATCTGCGCGCTCTTAAAGCTAACGATTCCTGAAAAGGAGATATAAAAACCCAAATCAAGCGCGCGCTTGGCTGTCTCCCAATCCTCAGTAAAGCAGTGGATAATACCGTGCTCTGCGTTCTCAGATTTTAGGATATCAAGCGTATCCTCTTTAGCGTCACGCATATGTACGATTAGCGGCTTTTTGAGCGCTTGACTGGCATGGATATGACGGGCGAAGCTCTCGCGTTGCTCATGAGCGTTTTCGGTAGACCAGTAATAATCTAGCCCCGTCTCCCCTACTGCCCAGACGTGGTCGCAGGCGGCAGTCTTAATCAAGCGCTCTACAGTTGCTGATTGCAACACATCGATATCCTCACAAGGATGAATACCGACGCTCATCCCCAAGTTTAATTGCTCATCACTATAGGTCTGGATAATACCATTGATCTCGTCATACTCAGCAAAGTCGCACATAATTGCCATAGCACGCGTGACGTTAGCCGCTTTCATGGCATCGATAGCGCCTGATAGTTGACCATCGTATTTGCTCAAATCGAGACGATTTAAATGACAATGACTGTCTGTAAACATATACACTCTCGTTATAATATAGGTTTGACCTTTTTACTTTAAAGTAAATAGGCTTATCGTGGTCATTAGATTGACACGCAAAGAGCATATTTCAAGTGACTAGCTTTGTAAGTCAGCGTTATAAAGTACTGCTTTGGCAAGCATTTATTTGCTTAAGTTAAGATGAGTCACTACTGTAAGGGCACCACTCGCATGACCTCTTCTATACTAGTCACCCCTTCACTAATACGCTTGGCACCAGAGAGTCTGAGCGGTTGCACGCCTTCGCGGTAGGCTTGCTGTTTGAGGGTATCTAAATCAGCATCAGCGGCGACGAGTTTTTTGATCTCATTAGATAAAGGCATAATCTCGTACAGTCCAATACGTCCCTGATAGCCCGTATGACGACAATGCTCACAGCCAGGCGCGGTATAGATCTGCGCAGGCAAAGGCGCGCGCCAAGGCTGTACAAGCTCTTGCCACTGAATCGCGATATCGCTATCTGCAGGTACAGGTTTGCCTGTTTTGCAATGCGGGCAAAGTGTGCGTAGTAGTCGCTGCGCCATGACACCAAGTATCGTCGCTGAGGTCAAAAAAGGTTGCACGCCCAAATCATGCAAACGCGTAAGTGAGCTTGGCGCATCGTTGGTGTGTAAGGTTGAGAGCACCAAGTGACCGGTCAAAGACGCCTGCACTGCCATATTTGCCGTCTCAGAATCTCGTATCTCGCCCACCATAATGATGTCTGGATCTTGGCGCATGAGCGAGCGAATACTATCGGCAAAATGCAAATCAATGCCTGTATTGACCTGCATCTGATTAAACGCCGGCTCAATCATCTCAATAGGGTCCTCAATAGTGCAGACATTGACCTGCTCGGACGCCAATTGCTTAAGCGTGCTATATAGCGTTGTCGTCTTGCCTGATCCTGTCGGACCTGTGACCAAGATAATACCATTGGGATGCGCAGTCAGCTCATGCCACATCTCAAGCTGCTTGCCCGATAAGCCTAACTGCGCAAACGAGCGCACTAAAACTTCAGGATCAAAGACGCGCATCACTAACTTCTCACCAAAAGCAGTTGGCAGAGTCGATAAGCGCAGTTCCGTCTCCATACCGTTGTGCGTGCGAGTTTTTAGGCGTCCATCCTGCGGTTTGCGTTTTTCAGCGACGTTCAGCCTTCCTAGTATTTTGATACGGGCGGTAACCGCGACCATAATCGCAAGCGGCATCTCATAAACCGTATGCAGCACGCCATCGATACGAAAGCGCACTTTGCCCGTCTCGCGGCGCGGCTCAAGATGAATATCACTGGCGCGCTGCTCAAAGGCGTATTGAAGCAGCCAGTCGACGACTTTGACGATGTGCTGATCGTTGGCATCAGGATTGGTTTTGTCACCTAATTGCAATAAGGCTTCGACATTGGTGACATCAGCAGCGGCGCGTTTATGCAGGGTATTTGCTCCTGCTATCGCTTGCGTGACTTGATAAAACTCTTGGCGATAGCGGTTAATCTGCTCAGGACTAATATAGACCGTACGATAGCGTCGCCCTTGAATGATTTTATCGATAGTGGCTTGCCAGTCTACAAAGAACGGCTGATCAGTCCCTACAACGACCTCGTCGGTTGTGACCTCTATCGGTAAGATATGCTGCGAGCGTGCATACTCAAAAGACATAATCTGCGTAACCGCTGGCACGTCAATCTTTAAGGGATCAATACGTATTAAGCTCATATCGGCTTTGGCAGCTAACCATAGATTGAGCCATGCCAGCGTGAGTTTTTGCTCGCCTTCTTGGCTCTTAGCTTGCTGATGAATCAGATGAGCATTTGGCAGACCAAACTCACTAATAGTCACTAATGGATGCTGAGCCTTGTCACGGCGGCTGGTCATTACAAGGTTATAGCCGCGCGAGTCTATAACTTTATCAGCCAACAACTCATCAAGGCACCAGCGTAGATCGATTACTAGCGAGAATTTTGGAGTGGACATAAGGATCTTCTTTTATTAAAGTGCAGTGATAGCAGTGATTTGTAGTTGTCCTGCCTCTATCTGGCCAAAACTGATATCAACTGATTTGTAGCGCATGATAAAAGTAGTTCCTATCTCACAGCGGCGATAGGCAGGGCGAGGATCTTGAGCGATCAAGGCTTTGATATGCTCGATATCCGCTGGCGTCAATCGCGTTTGCACGTCATCTATCATAGCGTTTAAACCTGTCTTTTGGGTATCACCTTTATTTTGAGCATCAATAATAGATAAGATCTGATCAAATGCCTGAGCAGTTATCTCAACGTCTAAAGATATAGGTGCTATCGGCGCAAAACCATTACTAGTGTCCTTTAACGCGTCGCTATAAGCGATATAGGGTTTAATATCAACAATAGGCGTACCCTCTATCATATCAGCGCCGCTTATTAATAATAGTACGCGGCCCTCAATAATATCGATACGCTCAAGTTTAACCACTGATAATCCTAAAGCTGATGGACGATACATACTACGACTGGCAAACACCCCTATCTTTTGATTACCGCCAAGCCTTGGTGGTCGTACTTGCGCGCGAAAAAATGGGGTCTCATTGTTATTAGCAGCTTTTACATCGTTGTGATGAAACTGCCAGCTGACCCATATATGGCTAAAGGCTTCTAATCCGCTAAAGGCAGCTGGCGTATTAAAAGGTGCGATCATCTCTATGATGCTTGGCACAGCAACAAGGTTTGGCTGTCTTGGCACGCCAAACTTTTGTGATAAAGGCGCGCGGTGATAGCCAATAATAGGTAAAACATGAGCCATCTAGGTTTGCCTTGTTTAAAATTGATATGAGACTGAGTCGTTAATATTAATAAAACTTACTAACGATATTCTATTTTATCATGCTAGGCCAATGGCGCTTACCAGATTTTATTTTTAAAATTTGTTATCATAGCCGACATTATTTATCACAGAGATTTTTGTCTTTGATACTAACAATAGCTCATAAGTCGCGTTTGCACTTTTAGCAAGCTTGCACCTTTACAGAGTTAATGGTCAGTAGTTATATCATATAAGACGGTTAGGACTAAGACACCAACTGCTACAACGACACGCACATAAATATTAAACGACAGCGCTAAAAACGCTTTGTATCAATCAATAATGAGAAATAATCGAGGGCTTTATGTCAAAACTTCGCACCGAAACCGTCACAGAGGTTCATCACTGGAGTGATGATCTGTTCAGCATTAAGACCACGCGTGACGATGGTTTACGCTTTCGCAACGGCGAATTTGCGATGATAGGCATCGTCGTCGACGGTAGACCTCTACTGCGGGCCTACTCTATTGCTAGTCCTAATTATGAGGAGCATTTAGAATTCTTTTCAATTAAAGTCAAAGATGGCCCTCTCACTTCACGCTTGCAACATATCAAAGTTGGCGATGAACTATTGGTCAGCAAAAAACCAACGGGTACGCTAGTGCTTGATGACTTACTACCGGGCAAGCATTTATATATGTTATCAACAGGCACAGGTCTTGCGCCCTTTTTAGCATTAGCACGCGACCCTGAAGTGTATGAGCGTTTTGAGAAAATTATATTAGTACACGGCGTGCGCCATCAGCATGACTTGGCGTATCAAAAGATGTTCGAAGAAGAGCTGCCTAACGATGAGTTGTTTGGAGAATGGTACCGTGAAAAGTTTATCTATTATCCTACCGTTACCCGTGAAGACTTTAGAAACACAGGCCGCGTCACTGATCTTATGAAATCAGGCAAACTATTTGAAGATATTGGCCTGCCGCCAATGAACAAAGAGGATGATCGAGTGATGATCTGCGGTAGTATGCCGTTTAACGCTGACGTTTCAGCGATATTGGACGATTTTGGCTTAACTGTCTCTCCGCGTATGGGCGTGCAAGCGGATTATGCAGTTGAACGTGCATTCGTAGGATAAGGCACTCAACAATTATAATAAATAATTCTTGACGCTCAAAGTCTAGCTGTTATAATACGCAGCCTATACAGCTTACCCTGCAACCTGATTTGAGTAAGAAGCATGCTCTTAGCTGCTAGTATCACCAGATATGCCAGTGTGATGGAATTGGTAGACATGACGGATTCAAAATCCGTTGCCTAATAAGCGTGTCGGTTCGAGTCCGACCACTGGTACCATATACATCAACTAAGCCTCCTATTTTGGAGGTTTTTTTGTGACTTTAGCTTATGCACTGCGTGTACATATCGACCTCTTCTTGCTTGACAGCAATAATCTTGATCGGTACGGCGCAGGCCCAAGGTGTGCCTTGATCGCAGTAAAAATATTGCCCATCACACGATACTATACAAGCCGTAAAATCATTACCACAGTGATCTCTCATCGCCTGTTCGTCGTTATCGTCATCGACAGCGCACCATATTTGCTCATAACCCCATGCAAGCATCGCACGTGTCAAATCGCTTCCTTTTAATTCATTATTCATGATCAGCTCCTTGATTCTTTGTCTCAAGACATTTACTTCTTCTTGATTGACTTTGGCGGTAGTGCAAAAAATAATAGATAGTGCCTCTATAGCTCGGTTCGATATAAGAGTATAAGCTATCCATTGATTAATACTTTCTATCATTGAGTATCAGTGTAGAACTTAGTAGCAATAACTGTAATAGTACAAATATACTATTTATGATAAACGGTATAAATTTAAGGACAAACGGTAGCAAATTTTGTAGAAGTTGCATTCAAAATATTAGTTGCCGTCTTTAATACTTTAGTTAGCCCTTTAAATAAGACTATTAATCAAAACTAAAGTTGACTTATAAGTTTTTCTTACATAACTATTGCACTCTCTTGTATAACTAGTATATTCAAGTATAATTATATACGCCACTACTATTTACATCTAAAAAACGACTTACACTTAACCATTTTTTCGATTAATCTAAAGCTATAAAGAGACAAGTGCGGGTAAGTAAAGAGCTATGACTTCTCCTCTAAAGCCAAATTTAAGAAAAATCATTCATCTAGATATGGATGCTTTTTATGCCAGTGTTGAGCAGCGCGATTTTCCAGAGCTACGAGGCAAACCTATAGCCGTAGGCGGGGATCCAAGCGGTCGCGGCGTTGTCGCTGCTGCCAGTTACGAGATACGCAAATTTGGGGTACGCTCAGCGATGTCTTGCTATGAGGCTCGAAAACGTTGTCCTGAGGCTATCTTTGTCAGGCCAAGATTTGAGGTTTACCTCGCCGTTAGCGCTGATATACGCGCGATAATGCTCAGCCTTACGCCGCATGTCGAGCCATTATCGCTAGATGAGGCCTATCTTGATGTAACCGGGCTAAGCGTTCATCAAGGCTCAGCGACGCTTATGGCCAATTGGCTACGCGCGCAGATATTAGCGCAAACTGGACTAAAAGCTTCCGCTGGCGTGTCATTTAACAAGATGCTGGCAAAAATTGCTTCTGATATTAATAAGCCTAATGGTACTGCTGTCATTACACCAGAGGATGCTAACGCTTTTATTAGCACCTTACCTATCGAGCGCTTTCATGGCATTGGTAAAGCCACGGCTAAACGCTTACATACTATGGGTGTCACTAATGGCGCTGATCTTAAGCGCGCGCCGGCTGCATTATTGATTAGTGAGTTTGGCAAGCGAGGGCAGTTTTATCACGACATTGCTCATGGACGCGATGAGCGCGCTGTCAAGTCCAAGCGCCAGCATAAATCTGTAGGCTCAGAAACTACTTTTCGAGACAACTTAAGTGATGACACTGCCCTCTTTGCACAAATATTTGAACAAAACGCTGACGCTTTTAGCCAACTACAACAAAAGCGCCTAACGGCTTATACGATAACTTTGAAGGTGAAGTACGCAGACTTTACGCAGATAACGCGCGCGCATACGTTATCTACCGCCTTTACTAGTGCTCAATCAGCTCATTATTGGCTTAAGAAATTGTTTAATGACATACCGCGCAATTTGCCTATTAGGTTAGTTGGCGTCACCTACTCTTCTTTGGTACCTGAAACTCAAGTCGCCCCGCAGCTTAACCTGTTTTAGATTCAATATTCATAATGTAGCATGTAGATTACTTGTCATTTTTATCAATTATTTAAAGCGCTTAGGCTATTTTGTAATGATTATAATTCTTGATGTGCTATAGGGTCATTGGTGAATAGGGTCTGCCGATTTCTGCTACAATATTGCCAAAATTTTCTCTATTTAAAGACTAATTATGAGCCATTCTCACTCTGCAGCTAGCACCAAACTTGATACCGATAACCTTGCGTTAGAGTATCTAAACGTTGAGGACTATGATTATGAGTTGCCTGACAAGTTGATCGCACGCTATCCTCTTACTAAGCGTTCAGCTTCTAAACTGCTTTATCTAACCGCAAGTGGGGAGATAAAAGATCAGCAGTTTACCGACCTGGCGAAGTTGTTAAATAGTGGCGACCTTATTGTCTTTAACGACACTAAAGTGATGAAGGCACGGCTATTTGGGCAAAAGGATACGGGCGGCAAAATCGAGATGCTCGTTGAGCGTCTGATTACAGCATCAGATGTCGATCTACCCAATACTGATGTGCCAAGCGCCAAACCTCTTGCACTTTGTCATATCAAAGCCAGTAAAGCACCCAAACTCGGACAGCGACTATTGCTTGCAGATAGTCAGATGAGTGCGGTCATGCTAGGTCGTCAAGATAATCTATTTATAGTCGCTTTTGATGCGCCTATTCTGCCTGATTTAGAGCGCTATGGTGAGCTGCCTATTCCGCCCTACTTTGAGCGTCATGCTGATGCCACTGATAATACTCGTTATCAAACCGTTTTTCATGATCCTGCCAAGCTCGCTAGCGTTGCCGCACCTACTGCCAGCTTACACTTTGACGAAGCTGTACTAACCTCGCTTAAAGATAAAGGGATTGATACCGCTTTTGTCACCTTGCATGTTGGCGCTGGAACCTTTGCGCCTGTCAAGACTGACAACCTACTCAATCATAAAATGCATAGCGAATATGCGCACTTACCGCAAGCGACCGCTGAGCTAATCAATCAGGCGCATGCTCGCGGCAACAAAGTGATTGCTATTGGTACTACTGTGACGCGTGTGCTTGAGAGCGCTTATCAAAGAACGGCTATCAATGGACAACCTCTTGCCAGCTGGTCTGGAGATACCGATATCTTTATTTATCCAGGGTTTGAATTTAATGTCGTGGATCGATTGTTGACGAATTTTCATCTACCCAAGTCAACGCTGCTCATGCTAGTGTCTGCGTTTTCAGGCAAAGCTGCCATCGAGCGAGCTTATCAGCATGCTATAAAAAACGAGTATCGGTTCTTTAGTTACGGTGATGCTATGCTGCTAGATAACATCAAATAAAAAACGTTTTTGCCAAATTGAGCAGTTACATAAGGATGAATAATCAAAGGTAGTCATTGTTTTAGGTCGTTAAAAAACACAAAGATACTCTCTATAAAGCATCCTTCTATTCACAAAAATATCGCTCATTTTTGCTTTGCTAATTCAATTAAGGACACGTCCTAGAAATAAGCTGGTAAACTAATCTTTATTTTGTTATAACACTGTAAGTGGTTTATATTCTAAAGGGTTTTGCATGTCTTGGTATTCCTCTCATCGCTCAACGACTCTACATTATGCGGTATCAAGAGCACTACTATACTCAGTAGGCTACGCGGTGCTATCCTCTAGCACGCAAGCGGCTACCATTGGCAAGACTGTTGTAAGCTCCGCTCAGCACAAACCTCTTTTTGCCAGTATTTCAGTCACTGATATCCGCAGCAAAGACTTCTCTATCGATATGGCAAGTACAGCTATTTATCAGCAGATGGGTATGATGCCGACGGACTCTATGAGCGTCAATTTCGTGCCCACCTCAGAGACTACAGGCCAGCTGATTATCAGTACCACGCAGCCTGTATCCAAACCATTTGCAGATTTAGTACTAGCGCTCAACGACGGCGCGCAGCGCACAGTAATACCTAAAACTTTGCTTATGCCATTAGAGGGTAGTTTGCCCATTAAGGTGTCTAACGTAGCGTCTAACAAGATATCGAAGACGCCAGTCGTTAGTACTGTGATATCAGGTGCAAGACAACCAAATTTACCCGTTACCTCCCTCAGCAATGCCAAACCTCTCACACTCAGAGCTGGCATGCCGCCGCCGCTGCTACCCATACAAACTGCTAACTTGCCGACGTTAGCTACTACCTCACGTATGAGTAGCGCTGTCAGTGCACCCAAAGTGGACAATGTTTTGGGTAGCACTAGTGCGATAAATACATATCCTGATAGCGAAACAAAGACTACAGTAAATCGCTCTGTTACTAGTAATCCAGTTAATCGCTCTGCTGCTAGTGCTTTGACTATAGACTCTGCGGATAAAAACATCCTTGCTAATGAGCCTTTTATAGCAGACAAAATCGCTACTGCTACTGACAATACAGCTCAATTAGGCACCAGTGAATCAGCTAATAATACTAGCCTTATTGTCTCAAACAACGTAGCGCCTGATACAGGCTCGAGCCTGCGACTTGATACCTTGAGTATTCAAGTGACTCGCCAAATTCAACCGAGTAGCGCCGTTATTGCAACTAAGGCAGCTATCGATACGTCTAAAACCTTATCAGAACCCTTAAGTTTAGGTAGTGAAGCGGTTTTTAGTAGGGCGCTTTCGGCAACTCGTACAGCGGCTACTGCTACTGCTACTGCTACTGCTACAAGCTATACCGTACAGCCTAACGACAACCTATGGATTATCTCGCAGCAAATCGCTGAGCAAAATAACTTAAGCATCAAAACAGTGATGACGCAGATTAAAGAGCAAAACCCTAATGCTTTTATAAATAAAGATGCCGGTCAACTCAGAGCCGATGCTCAGCTCACTCTACCTGATTACGATGTTGTACCCTCTCAGCAAAAACTACAGGCAGCTATCGATGCGCAAAGAAAATATGTTCAGCGCGCACAAAAAACCAAAGCCAAACGCAGAGCGCCTTTACAGCCCAATACTGAGACGACTCAAATTGTTGGACGTCAAAACGAGCCGGCGTCTATAAAGAAGCTACCAAAAGCACGCTTTTCTGTTGTAGCGCCTGGTCGCGATGGTAGTGCTGATGGCACGCAAACCAAGGCTAGTGCAGAGGCAGGCAATGGATTGAACACAGATATATTATCCACACTTAAAGCAACAAGACAAAGCACTGCCGATCAAGCTCAAAGTCTAGTTGATACGAATAGCACCTTGAGCAGCTATACCCAAAAGATACAACTACAAAATCAAAAATTAGCAGCGCTACAAGCCCGCCTAAAAGAGTTGCGTGATCAATAATAGATTCAACTATCAAGCAGATGGCTTGAATAGTTATCGTAGACATGAGAATAACTATGGATAATATGCTATATATCGTTGCAGGATTGGTGCTCATCTTATTGATCGCTATTTTGGTATTACGTCGCAATAAAACTAAGCAACCAGCGCCGTCCACACCCCTGCGTACAAATAAAGAGACGATCAGAGCAGTACCAGTCTCATCGGATCGTATGCCGCAGCCTTCGGTAAATAGTGCAACGAAATTTGATGATATTACAATCGCTCAGCGCTTTATAGACCAGCAGCGCTATGACAAAGCGATAGAAGCGATAGAGCGCGGACTTATGCGTAAACCTCATGACGAGCAGCTATCGCTTAAGCTCCTCAGTATATATGCAACAACCAATGAGCTCAGCGAATTTAACCGTGTTTACGATGACCTAGTCCAAAACAATACTCAGGCAATACCACAAGCAAACGAGCTAAAATCCTTGCTTTTACAAGATCAGACGACCTCTGCGGCAGCGCCTGTAAGTAGCTTTGATCAATCAAGCGTTGAGGCTATAGACTTTGACTTGCCACAAAGCTCTGTACAGGTTGGTAGTGATACCAGCGCTCATGAACCTGTACAGAGTGTCCAAAATCACCTAGTGGAGAGCGCCAGCCCTCTTGAGCCTACCGACTCGCTTGATGATTCATTTGATAATTTGGATTTAGCTAATTTTGATACTGCTGATAACTCTTATACTGATAGCTCTTATGACATAGATACTATCAGTAATTCTAGTATGGCAAGCGACGATATCTTTGAGCTGACGCTGGATGATCTAGAAGACAATGATAGTGATACTCAAGAGAGCCTCTTAGACGATAGCCGCACTGAAACTAATGGCACGCAGCCAGTTCATGTTGTAGATAGCACACCTTTAGAGAGTTTGGACTCAAGCGACTTGGATCTGGATACAAACTTTGATTTCGATGACAGCTTTGATTTAAATGATGAGGCATCTACTGTTCCACCTGTCAATGAGCCTGCTTCAGAAGCTATTACTAATGACGATAGCTTCTTTGATTTTGATCTACAGGCAGACTCAAAGAGCATTAATACCAATAATAGTGATAGTAATGACGTCAGTCAAAGCGGTGGTCTGGTTTTAGATGAATTAGATGTAGAGAGCAATGAGTATAACGATGCCAATGATGAAGATTTTGTATTAGATTTGGCCGACCTTGAGACCGAAACTGAGACTGATGACAAAATCTTAGACACTTATGCGCCAAGTGATAGTTTGACATTGTCCCTAGATGAGGATGACACAACACGGAGCGATTTTGTTTTTGAAGACAGTCAAATTTTGGGCAGTTCAGTTCAAGACAGTGCTCCTGTCACTATTGATAATGCTGCACAGGGCGCTGGCGACCAAGCTGACACGCCTATGCTATTTGATGACAATACACCCATAGAGGATAGCTTTGATTTTGATGACGCTTTGGCGCCTACAGAAGCTAAGCCAGTTGAGGTAGCAGACAGCGACGATAATAAATCAGCCGCTGACTTGACTTCGCGCTTTGCAGCTGACTTTGATTTTGTTAAAACGCTAGATACCAATCAGGTCACCTTAGACCTAGCCACACAGTATGTCAGACTAGGCGAGTATGATAGTGCCAAACGCTTATTGAACGAAGTCATCGCTCAAGGCAATAGTGAGCAAAAGCAGCAGGCACAAATGATGCTTGAGCGCACTGCATAATGATACTACCGCAGCTAAGCCAAGTGTTTCAATGCTTGGCTTATTCGCTTTTTATCTCTTTACTAAGTCCTTATAACCTATGATCCAACCTGATACCTTACAAATTATCTATGCTGGTGGCACCTTTGGCAGCTATGGTCGTCCGCTTGCGCCCCTAGACGCTACTGCGTTTTTGCCTATTGTGCAATCGCATATTACTACGCATAGCCACACCCTTAATCTGCCTGCGACCACTTGGCTTGATAACGCTTTAATCAAAGACAGCAGTCAATTAACGCCTAATGATTTTGTACATTTTTATACTTTGGTATTAGATGCTTATAGTAAAGGCTCTCGCCGTTTTGTCTTGATCACAGGCACTGACACCCTAAGCTATCTAGGTGCTTTTTTGTCTGAGGCATTTGCAGGTAGTGATTTGTGTTTGGTCGTCACAGGTAGTATGCGCCCTTTACTAGATCCTGAGGTCATACAAGACTACGCGATAGATGAGCATAGCGATGCTTGGGATAATTTGATAGCTTCAATCAAACTGGCTAGCGCTGGTGAGTCTGGGGTTAAGATAAGCTTTGGCGGTGAATCGTGGCCGGCGCAAACCGTACAAAAAATACACAGCCATGATTTTATGGCGTTTACTGGACACTCAAGAGCTGCTTATCCTGCTAATAGCTATATCAAACTATTCACCGATACGCGCCGCCAGCATTGGCTCGACGATCAATATACAGTAGTAGCTGATGTCCAAAGTCATGCTAAACACGCTTATGTTCATGCGATCTATTGTATGCCCAATCATCCTGATATCTTAAGCAAGCAATTACAGGCGCTTATCGATCAACCGCCAAGCGGCATTATCTTATTAGGCTTTGGTGCAGGTAACGTCCCTTATTCAGCAGCGCTGGCTGAGGCTTTAGATCAGGCATATGAGCAAGGTCATATGGTGATTTGTGCCAGCCAGTGCCCCTTTGGCGGCGTTAGTGACAGTTATGCAGCAGGCAGTTGGCAGTATGATCATCACGTTATAGCAGGCGGCCGCTTGACCATTCCTGCTATTTACGCGCGCCTGCTATGGCTGTTACTACGTTATCCATCGCCTGCTCGAAGACGACAACGCTGGACCAATAATGTCAGTCAAACAGCGACTACAATTAGAAAACGTTAAATACTAACTGTATTTACTCTTTTGCGTTTTAAACTCACTTTATATACGACCTTGCTATGACCCAATCTACAGTCTGCGATGATAGACCAACTTATACACTAGCGATTGCCATTGAGTTTTTGGGAACGCACTATTACGGCTGGCAGCGGCAAAAAGAGGTGCTGGGCGTGCAAGAAGTCTTGGAGCGCGCTATTAGTAAAGTGGCTAATGAGCCAATAGAGGTAATCGCTGCTGGTCGCACTGATTCAAGCGTACACGCTGGTAATATGATCGCGCATTTTGTCACTCATGCTCATAGACCTGCGCGCAACTGGCTGCGCGGCGTCAATAGCTTACTTCCTAATGATGTTGCCCTGCGCTGGATTGAGCCTATGCCCGCTGATTTTCATGCGCGCTTTAAAGCGATTGCTCGGCGCTATCGTTATATTACTTTGAACCAGCCTCAGCGGCCAGCTATCTTAAATCATCAAGTCACGCATATCTACGAGCCATTAGATCTCAGCGCTATGCAAGCTGCTGCGGCTGATATCGTAGGGACTCATGACTTTAGCAGTTACCGCGCAGCCGCCTGCCAGTCCAATCAACCTGTACGTACCATTGAACATGCCAAGCTTTTTGCTCACGGCCAATTTATTGTATTTGATATTCAAGCAGATGGGTTTTTGCATCACATGGTGCGTAATCTAATGGGTACGCTGTATGCTATTGGCAGGCATGAATTACAGCCTGCTGACTTTTTAAATATCTTAGCTAAAAAAGATCGTACTATTGCGCCGCCCACTGCCTCAGGTGATGGCCTATATTTTATCAATGCTTATTATCCTGAGCGCTATCAAGCGCGACTCCCTAATGCGCCGCTAACTCCTATTTGGTTAAACCTGCCAGATTAGGCTTTGATAATAAGACTATAACCTGGCATACATACCATATACACACTGTCAAGCAAAAACTGGGTTCGCCATTGCTTTAGTATTCAAACTTGCGTATAATATCCGCTTATTTTTGAGTGATTGATACAAATATGGCAAAAGACGATATTATTGAATTTGAAGGCGAAGTCATCGATACCCTTCCAAACACATTGTTTAAAGTTCGTTTAGAAAACGGACACGAGATTATCGCGCATATCTCAGGCAAGATGCGTAAGCATTACATCCGCATTCTAACTGGTGACAAGGTTAAGGTTGAGATGACGCCTTATGATTTGTCAAAAGGTCGCATTACTTACCGTGGTAAGAACTAATTAATTATAAGCCGTATTGCATTAGGGTTGGCATCGATTATCGGTTTAACAACTGACTTGAAACAACCGATATCAGAGCTACATAGTTAATGCTAACTTTACGCTTATTCCAAAAAAAATACCGCTATCAATCAGCGGTATTTTTTTGGCTTAATATTCTGTCTTTAAGACAACGTATCTATCTAAACTCTACAGTAGCGTCATCTTTAATGGTGCCTAGTAGCGCTAGCGCATCCCAGTTGGTCAGACGTACGCAACCAGATGAGGCTTGACGACTAATGCGAGCAGGATCTGGTGAGCCATGAATACCATAAGAGGGCTTGCTCAGTCCAATCCATACGATGCCTACTGGATTATTAGGGCCTGGTGGAATGATGAGCTGACCACCATCGTCTGCGCTATAGGTATAATTAGGTTCATGTACTTTGACTTCGACCGTATGCGTACCCGATGGTGAGGGCGTCGCGCTGCTACCAACTGTGGTAGGATAGCTGGCAACTAGATTGTCGTTGTCATCATAGGCATATAGCGTCTGCGTACCCTTGTCAGCGACCACGCGGCTCACAGGTTTGGTATTAGGGTTGCCAGGATTGTAGACTGTGATCGTCTCGCCTGCACGAAAGCTTGTATTAGGATTGAGAGATTTAAGATACTTCTCATTAATATGGAACTTCTCTGCAAGTCCCTCAGTTATACTTTCATAATACATGCCCTCAAGCTCAGACTTGCCCTCTGCGCTAGCAGGAATGTTTGTCGTTTTGATGTTGACATCGCCCTCTTTTATCGTATAACGAACCAGTACAGGCTGACTTGTAAGACGTTCACTGGCTCTAAGCGCTTGCCAAGTCTCGTCATTTAAATTATCAGTTACTTTGAGACCATTGGCTTTTTGAAAGGCCTGCATCGCTTTACGAGTATTTTTGCCCCAATATCCATCCACTGGGCCTACGCCGTGCTGATGCCAATTGAGCAGGGCTTGCAACTTAGTCCCTGTATTGCGATCTATCTTCTCCCCGACTGACCACGTGGCATTGTTGACCTCTCTAGCAGTCTTTGGCAGATTTTCAGTGGTGTACTTGATGGTTGGTAACAAGTCATTGAGCGAGTTGACCGTTTTGCTATCGCCCTTGAGTTGTTGACTAACGCCATTAGTCACAGGACTTTTATCATTGCTTGTCGCTGCGTTAGCTGAATTTATTAGCATAGCACTGGACAATCCCAATGCAGCCATCATCGTACATACTTTTTTTAACTGATACATGCTGAGCTCCTAAAATAATTGGTAATCTACTCGTTATAGTTCTTATATTACTGGCGCTTAAGATAATGTCATAGTACTGAGGAGTTATATAACAGCTTTGTGTTAACGAATTGGGTCTATGATAACAACTTTGTTAAATAGTGCTCACTATGTCACTTAAAAGTATACATATAACAAAAAACCCATAAACCACTAGGTAGTTTATGGGCAGCTTGACTTGCTAAGGTGAGTCGATGTATTTGTTATGAGTCCAGCTTAGCCAATACTGCCTGTCCCATTTGCACGCATCCTACGCAGATGAGGTTGTCTTCATTTTTGTCTAAAATATCAACGGTACGTAGACCATCGTCAAGCACGTCGCTCACTGCCGCTTCAATCGCTTGCGCTGCCGCCTCTTGCTTAAAAGTATAACGCAGCATCATAGCCACAGACAAAATAGTCGCTAGAGGATTGGCTTTGTCTTGTCCTGCGATGTCAGGCGCTGAGCCATGACAAGGCTCGTACATACCCTTGCCATCCTCATCTAAGCTCGCTGACGGTAGCATACCGATAGAGCCTGTGAGCATAGCCGCCTCATCGGATAAGATATCACCGAACATGTTACCTGTTACCATGACATCGAACTGCTTGGGATCACGGATAAGTTGCATACAGGCATTATCAGCATACATGTGTGATAGTGCTACATCACTATAGTCGTTCTCTTGCATCTGGGTGATCGTCTGCTTCCACAGCTCAGTGACTTCTAGTACATTAGCCTTGTCTATCGAGCATATCTTGGCAGGTTTGCCAGAGCTTTGAGCGCGCGTTTTTGCCAGCTCAAAGGCCACTTTACCAATACGCTCGATCTCACTGGTCTTGTACACCATAGTATTGTAGCCTTGCTGCTCGCCATTATCTAGCGTGCGAATACCGCGCGGCTCACCAAAATAGATACCACCTGTCAACTCACGTACAATTAATAAATCAAGACCTGATATGATCTCAGGTTTAATGCTTGAGGCGTTGGCAAGCTGCGGATATAGCTTTGCCACACGCAAATTGGCAAATAAGCCAAGCTCACTGCGTATCTTGAGTAAGCCGCGCTCAGGGCGTTTGCTACGCTCAATCGTATCCCATTTTGGACCACCGACTGCGCCAAGTAATACTGCATCTGCAGCGCGAGCACGCTCAAGCGTCTCATCTGGCAATGGCTCGCCTGTTGCATCAAAAGCGACGCCACCGATCAAACCTGACTCTAGAGTTAAGCCTAAATCAAACTTTTTGTTTACCGCCTCTAATACATCAACGGCTTGGGTCATAATCTCAGGACCGATACCATCGCCTGCTAATGTCAAAATGCTTGCCATATAAATCCTTGTTGTTTTTTGATAGGTAATTGATTGATAACTTTAAATAAGACAGGTATTAAGATGCTTCTATTACGCTGCTCTCGACAAACTCGCCTTGGCGCTCAATATCTGCCAGTTTACAAAAGTGACGTTGCAGGCGACCATTAAAGGTAAGATCTACACATAAAGGATTAGGCGAAGCATTTTCTAGCAAACTTCCCTCAGTACTACTCGGTTTTTTACGGTACGCTCGTAGCTCGTAATTACCTGGCTGAGTAAACTCATGAATCATCGCAAAGCGCTCAATGTAACCTAGATTATTTTCAGGATAAAAATTAACTTGAACTTCGCGCTTACTAGGTTTGAGACGTATATAGTAAGTGGTTAATCCCTCGATATTAGACACTGATAGCGGTACTATCTTGATAGCATTTTTATCAGATAAAGGCGTTATATCTGGCGCTATCGTTGTCCTAAACCGATCACTAAAAGGTATCTTACTCGTCGTATCTGTACTTTGCATCACAGCTAGCATCGTAGGATTGACAGGCTCATGACTTTGCGCTGAGATAATAGGCGTTTTGTCTATTTGTACGATTTCGCAGTGATAAGTCCCCTGACAGCTCAGATTAATCTCGCCTGCAATGGGATCAAGCGCCTGAGCAGTTATCAGCGTATTGTCATCATCAATTTGATTATACCCTGTCAAGATCTGACATCCTGACAAAGATAGGCCTGTTATTAGAGTTAAAACAGCAAAACGTTTTTTATTCATAGCGATAACTACTATTCATCATATAAGTGAAACGATGGTTATTCATTCTAGCCATTTAGTACTTATAACTCAACATTATATTCATTTTTAACCATGTGATAAAACGCTGATGTTCTGCTTTTTAAGCACGTACTTGGTTAAATATCCAAGGGGTTTTTTGCATCATTTTATGCTCATAGTCCTTGATGTCATCACTCTTTTGCAAAGTCAGTCCGATGTCATCTAGTCCATTTAACAAGCAATGCTTACGAAATTCATCGACTTCAAACGCATACTCTTCGCCCGTTGGCGTTATCACCACTTGACGCTCAAGGTCAGCAGTAAGTTGATACCCTTCAAAAGCGATAGTCGCTTTCATAAGCTTATCGACAATCTCTTCATCGAGCACAATCGGCAACATACCATTTTTAAAACAATTATTATAAAAGATATCGGCAAAACTTGGCGCAATCACCGTACGAAAGCCGTACTCAGATAGTGCCCAAGGCGCGTGCTCTCGACTAGAGCCACAGCCAAAGTTTCGGCGGGCAAGCAGTATAGTCGCGCCCTCATAGCGGGGCTGATTTAGTACAAAGTCAGGGTTGATAGGACGCGTATCGTTGTTCCCAGAGCCATCTAACGAAGGCACGCCTTCATCTAGATAGCGCCACTCGTCAAATAAGTTAACGCCAAAGCCTGTACGTTTAATAGATTTCAAAAACTGCTTAGGTATAATCTGATCGGTATCGACGTTGGCGCGATCAAGCGGACAGACGATACCGGTTTGGGTGTTATAAGCTTGCATAATCATTCCTTAAAATATCAGTGTGCTACGCTTAAATCAAAACGTGCGTACATCTACAAAACGGCCCGCTAATGCGGCAGCGGCGGCCATTGCAGGACTCACAAGATGCGTGCGCCCGCCCGTACCTTGACGCCCTTCAAAGTTGCGGTTGGATGTCGATGCGCAGTGCTCCTCTGGCTCTAACTTGTCGGCGTTCATGGCAAGGCACATCGAGCAGCCCGGCTCACGCCACTCAAAACCTGCTTGAGTAAATATAGCGTCCAAACCTTCAGACTCTGCTTGTAATTTGACTTGTCCTGAGCCTGCGACCACGATAGCTTCTTTAATGCTATCTGCAACTTTGCGACCTTTAATCACGGACGCCGCATCACGCAAATCTTCGATACGTGAGTTGGTACAAGAGCCGATAAATACGCGGTCAAGCTCAATATCAGTAATTTTTTGACCTGCTTGTAAGCCCATATAAGTATAAGCGCGCAGCCAGCCTTCTTCTTGTGCCTCATCAGCCGCTTGATCAGGCGTTGGAATAGATTGAGTGATATCGACGACCATTTCAGGAGAGGTTCCCCAAGATACTTGCGGCGCAATAGAGCTACCGTCGATCTCAACGATAGTATCAAACACCGCGTCATCGTCGGAATACAAGGTACGCCAGTAGCTCTCGGCTTGCTCCCACTGCTCATCAGTTGGTGCGTAAGGACGGCCTTTAACATACTCAATAGTGGTGTCGTCAACCGCAACCATACCCACGCGCGCGCCCGCCTCAATCGCCATGTTACAGACGGTCATGCGACCCTCCATACTCATATCTTCGAACACTTGACCGGCAAATTCAATAGCGTGACCGGTGCCACCTGCCGTACCGATTTTGGCAATAATAGCCAGTACGACGTCTTTTGGGGTCACGCCAACACCGAGTTTACCTGTGACGCGAATTTGCATGTTTTTTGATTTCTTTTGAATCAAACACTGTGTCGCTAGCACGTGTTCGACCTCTGAGGTACCAATACCATGTGCCAGGCAGCCAAGTGCGCCATGAGTTGCTGTATGCGAGTCTCCGCAGACAACCGTCATACCAGGCAAAACCAAGCCTTGCTCAGGGCCAACCACGTGCAAGATACCTTGACGTGCATCGTTGATGGTAAATTCTGCAATATCAAACTTAGCGCAGTTATCATCTAAAGTAACCACTTGCAAGCGCGATACTTTGTCTTTGATACCTTGTACGCCCTCACGGCGCTCACGACTGACTGTAGGTACGTTATGATCTGGGCTTGCGATGTTCGCAGACAAGCGCCAAGGGGTTCTGTTGGCTAGATCTAACCCTTCAAAGGCTTGCGGACTTGTGACCTCATGTAATAGATGACGGTCGATATAAATGAGGCTTGAACCATCGTCACGTTTGGTGACTTCATGGGCGTTCCAAAGTTTGTCATATAAAGTTTGCGCAGTCATTTTGCTGTCCTTCTTTGTGACTAATGATCAATCGATCTAAGTATAGTTCTGAATCGGGATACCATTTAAAAGTCGAGATAAATAAGAGTCAATCTAAAAGTAATTTAAGCATTAAATAGTTTATATAAGAGGTTATAAGTATTGTTTGATAAAATCTCAATGTCGTTTTGATACCATTGGGCATATGTATCCGCTAATTGATAACTTATCGTTTTATAATCAAATAAAATGTCTTTGAGTCTTGTGATTATACCAGTCTAATCCTATAATAATAATTGATGATTTTTGCATATACGCAAACTTTTTATTTACAATCACTAGCATTCACACGAGCCAACTTTTATTTATAGCTAACTAAATAGCTAAGGACATCGGTTTGAATACCACTAATTTGACAACGTTTGTGACTGTAATGCATACAGGCAGCATATCAGGGGCGGCAGAAAAGCTCTTTATTACTCAGCCTGCGGTCAGTAAACGCATCAAAAATCTAGAAGACGAATTCAAAATCACTCTCTTTGATACTGTAGGTCGCGGTATTGTTCCAACGCAAGCGGCGAGCGAGATGCTACCCCATGCTAAACGCTGGCTTGAGGATTACGAGAACTTCAAAATCAACTTGCAACATGCCGAGCATATTGTATCAGGTAAATTGGTCATAGGGACCAGTCATCATATTGGTTTGCATCATTTAGCGCCAGTACTCAAGCATTTTATTCAAGCTTATCCTGCCGTACAGTTAGAGGTGCACTTTGTAGATTCAGAAGAAGCGCACAAGGCCGTACTAGATGGTGATCTGTCTTTGGCTTTTTTGACCTTGCCGCCCGTTTATGACAAACGCCTCACTTACCATACGCTTTGGTCAGATCCACTATATTTTATGACAGGCACCCTCTCCTCACTTGCCAATAAGACCAATGTCACTTTGGAGCAACTAGCGCGTTATCCTGCTATTTTGCCCTCAGCCAATACTTTTACCAGTCAAATCACGTTGGCAGAATTTGCTAAGCATAATCTTAAGCCTTATGCGACGATGAGCACCAATCCATTAGAATCTATTCGTATGCTGGTATCCGTAGGCCTTGGCTGGTCGGTCTTGCCACAGACGCTGATCAGCCAAGATTTAGAACGTATCAATATGGCTGATAATATTGAGCTGCAACGTTATTTAGGCGTGGTGATTAACCCTAAATTGACACGTTCTAGTAGCGTGAGCGCCTTATTAGATTTACTAGCGCCTATTGATTAAGTCATTTAAGAAATGTGTTATTTTACTAACAAATCATAAAACGGTACTGATCATGATTGCAGTATCGTTTTGTCGTTTTAGGCCATATACAACTAATGAGTTTAGCGTACTTACAATTTATTTGTGACAATGCCCATCGTCATTTGTTATTGTAACAAGCAGTTACGCTAATAACTTGGTGGTAACGTCAGCGCGATAAACGTAGTTAAAAATAACGCAGTTAAGAATAAAAGTATAAACCATACAAATATTTTAGATAAACCCATAATGGTATTTTAGCTAAATGTTTGCTTATTTTTATTATAAAATATTGTTTGCCATTGTCTGAATCGTTAGATAACTCAGCAATGAGCTTCAATGCATATTATAGTAAAAATAGTAGTTGCCACTTTGGTTCTATCATTATCTATTTATTAGAAACCCGTTCTAACAAATAGGTGATGTAGCTGCAACTAGCTAGTGGATAAATAGCAAAAATATAAAGCCATTACTTGAATAGAATGGCTTTTTTGTTTTTTTGACACTGAAACTTTATCGACAAATAATTTTATTATAAAGTAAGTTTTACTTATAGACATAACTAAAGCCAATAGTTTTTGGCTAAGGATAACGATATGAACGGAGTTTCTAGTGGTGTGTTAATTTCACTTGCCGCTTACTTTTTAGTGATGATAGGTATCGGTATATACGCCTATTTTAAGCAAGCCAACGACACTGAGGGCTACATGCTCGGTGGGCGTAACCTAAGTCCTGCGGTCACCGCTTTATCAGCAGGCGCCTCAGATATGTCAGGCTGGCTATTACTCGGTTTGCCAGGCTATATGTATGGTTCTGGTGTGGTTAGTATTTGGATTGCGCTAGGCTTGACCTTAGGCGCACTTCTGAACTATATCATTGTAGCGCCGCGCTTGCGTGTCTACACTGAAGTAGCTGACAATGCCATTACCCTCCCCGATTATTTTGCTAATCGATTCGAAGACAAATCACACATGCTGCGTGTTATCTCAGCGATTGTCATTATTTTGTTCTTTACCGTATACACCGCTGCAAGCTTAGTGGGCGGTGGTAAATTGTTCGAAAGCTCATTGAATCTCTCATACAGCACAGGCCTATGGGTCACTGCTGGCGTCGTTGTAGCTTATACTTTGTTCGGTGGTTTCTTAGCGGTATCGATGACCGATTTTGTGCAAGGCGTTATCATGCTATTTGCGCTTGTCATCGTACCTATTGTTGCCTTTACTGATTTGGGCGGCGTATCTGAGGTCACAACAGCGGTCAGAAATATCGATCCTGCTCTACTAAATGTCTTTAGCGGTATGACCTTTTTGGGTATTGCATCACTCATGGCATGGGGTCTAGGTTATTTTGGCCAGCCCCATATTATCGTACGTTTTATGGCGATACGCTCGGTCAAAGATGTGCCGACGGCTCGTAATATCGGTATGAGCTGGATGGTTGTGAGTTTAATAGGCTCGCTCATGACAGGTTTTGCAGGTCGCGCTTATGTGCAAAGAACCTCAATGACTTTGGACGATCCTGAGACGATCTTTTTAGTATTCACCCAGTTCTTGTTCACACCCCTTGTATCAGGGTTCTTATTGGCTGCTATCTTAGCCGCTATTATGAGTACTATCTCATCACAGCTACTAGTAGTATCAAGCTCACTGACCAAAGATGTGTACAAGCTATTTTTTGATAAAGATGCGCCAGAAGCGCGGCAGGTACTCGTAGGTCGTATCTCAGTTGTCGTCGTCGCTGTGGTATCGATAATACTCGCCTCTGACCCAGACAGCTCAGTACTAGAACTCGTCTCTCATGCTTGGGCAGGCTTCGGTGCTGCATTTGGACCGTTAGTTATCTTTAGTCTAACATGGCGTGGTATGAACCGTAATGGCGCAGTCGCTGGTATGGTCGTTGGTGCTTTAACCGTTATCCTTTGGGTATATGGTCCATTTGAGGCGAACGGCATGGCACTAAACGATTGGCTATACGCTATTATTCCAGGCTTTATCTTGAGCACTATCGCCATCTTTGTAGTCAGTAAAATGACAGGTGGACCTAAGTCTACGGTTTCAGCCAAATTCAAAGAGATGGAGCTAAACTTGCATAAGTAAGTAAAGCGCTAGCTGAATTTCTATTTTTATTTTCATTTTTATTTCTATAATTACTAACCTCGTTACTGTTCTAGTAGCGAGGTTTTTTACTGCCTGTATTTGTTTGATACTAAATAATAGCTACCTTGTACTCTTTAAACATAAGACAGTTTGCTTGGACTATTGTCTTGTTCACTCAGCACTATCTACCCTGAACGTTTAACATCAGCATTTCACGTTATAAATGTAAACGCTACCTGCCTGCTCCTAAATCTCTAGTTTCTATATAAGCTGTTTGATAGACCTTTAATCCTATAGAAGCAGATTAGAGATGCATCTAACGCTCATGATTGATCTAAAAATCTCTTTAGTCCCTTAAATTAAAATATAAACACCCATAAAAAAACGACCCATTAAGGATCGTTTTTCTCAAAAAGTCAGTTTCTAATAACTAAATTAGAAGCCCTGCTTTGCTTGGTAAGATAGTTTTGCACCTAAGATAAAGCCATCATTGTCTTCGGCATCGACAACAACTTTTCCTGTTGGTAGTTGGCCTTTTGCATCACCGAACCATAGATATTTACCACCCGCTGATACGGCCCAGTTCTCGGTAACGTTGTACTTAGCACCAAGACCAACACTGTAGTAGCCATCAACAGGACCTAGTGACGTCGTTGGATCACCGGCGCCGCTATCCCAACCAATAGTTCCGCTAACTGCTAAAGCAGGTGCTAAGCGCTTAGCTAGACCGAGCTCTACTTGCCATTGGTCGTCTTCGTACTCAACCAAGTTTAAGCCATCTGGACCAAAGCTACGCTTACTGACTTCATTATACAAAGGTGGCGTAATTGTAAAGTCACTCCATGGTACCCAGCGTACTTTTGCTGTAGCTAGAGTCGTTGGGTTGATACCTGTTTGGAAATCAAAGTTCACTGACTCAGGAGTAGTGACTTCATAGCTATTCGTTTGAGTAGCTGCTGCTGGATTTCCTAATAAAGTACCTTGTAGAGGGTAAGTTTCAGTAATATCTATGTCATGATCAATTTCAGAGCGATAAGTTAAAGCAGCTTTAAGAGCGATTTCAGGCTTGCTATATGAAAAACCTGCTAAATAACCATAATCCATTTCCGGATTATTATTAGAGGTATAGCCAGTAGCAGGACCATAAGCGAGTCCACGTAGTTTTACATTCGCTTCAATACGCTGTGCGACTGGACCACCGTATATTTGAAACTCTTTGTTCGCACCAAACTTAGCACCAAGAATAGCAGTTAAGCTCTGGCTACGTACTTCAACTTTAGTATTTTCACCAGCAGTTTGAAACTCTGCATCCACAATCCCAATTGCTGGAATTAATGGCGATAATGCTGCTAATTGTGCTTCTTGTGCAGGTGTTAATACGCCAGCAGCTGCACCTGCTCGAAGATTATTTACTGCACTCTGTGCTTGTTCGAAAGTATTAAGACCGAAAGGTGAGTTTGGACCGACAGCCCCACCAGAAAGCGCAGTAAGAGTAGCATCACGATTATCCCCATCACGAGCCACAAAATTACCTTGCGTATACTCAGCAGATGCCCCAAATGGCTCATCATAGATCAGACCTATGCTAAATGTATCATTGATATCCGCTTTTACCCCATAACGGAAAAAATCATAGTCTTCAGCGATATCGCCAGTACTATTACCTTCGACATAATCATTACTATTGGGATCTCCATTCGCACTGTCTTTACCACTAACATCAGCGTCAATATAGGTATAAACAGCTTCTGCGTAGACGCCATCTTGGAAAAAGGCAGTGACATCTTGACCTGAACGATCAAGGCCAGCAGCACTAGCGGCGCTAGCGACTGAAAAAGCAGCGATAGCTACTGTGAGGGTTTTTAAGTGAAAGGTGGCGCGCATTGTATTTCTCCAAACATCCCAGTTGTTTAATCGTTAACATAAGTAAGTGTTACTAAATATGTAGACGATGTCCTAAATTGAATAGTAATGGCTTTTTGACACTAAAACAACATTTAAAGTACTTTATTTCTCCATTATGACTGAACAGTACATGATATATACTGGTTTCTAAATAAAACAGTTCTGTGTTGATAGTTTAAATGACTTATATATATGCGATAGAATATATTAGTCTAACTTTTTGCCTAGTCCGCTTCGCCCAAATTAAAAAAACGACCCTGAGAGGATCGCTTTTTTGTTGATTTACCATTTTTATTTTAACTTACTCTTTAACAGAGTGACTATTTAGCCTGATAAGAGATTTTGGCACCTAAGATAAAGCCATCATTGTCCTCAAAGTCACTAACGATTTGTCCGTTCGGTATTTGACCTTCAGCATCACCGAACCATAGGTACTTGCCGCCTGCTGATACCGCCCAGTTTTCAGTCACGTTGTATTTAGCACCAAGGCCTACACTATAGTAGCCTTCGATAGGGCCTAGTGAGGTGACAGGATTGCCTGCACCGCTATCCCAGCCGATGTTGCCGCTAACCGCTAACGCTTTCGATAAACGTTTGGCAAGTCCTAACTCTACGACCCACTGATCGTCATCATAGCTGACTAGCGCTAAACCATCATCATCCTGCGTCGCAACCTTGCTGACGTCGTTATAGAGTGACGGTACGATAGCGAAATCACCCCAAGGTACCCAGCGTACTCTTGCGGTCGCGAGTGTCGTCGGGTTGATGCCGGTTTGAAAATCAAAGTTGACGGATTCAGGCGTGGTGATTTCAATTTTATCGTTTCTGGTAGTTGGTATTGCCCTACCTGCTCTAGCGCCAGCTGCAGTCGCAATTGGAAAGATCTCGGACGCATCTGCTTCATGTTCAATCTCTGAGCGATAAGTCAAAGCGGCCTTTAAAGCAATTTCAGGTTTGCTGTAAGAGAGGCCTGCTATCCAGCCATAATCTTGATCGTTAGCAATGTGAGCGGTATAACCTGAAGCGGAGCTGTAAGCCGTACCGCGCAGTTTCACATCTGCTTTGACTTGTTGAATAACGGGACCACCATAAACTTGAAACTCTTTATTAGCACCAAACTTTGCACCGAGTATACCCGTTAGGTTCTCGCTACGAACTTCTACTTGCGTAGCCTCACCTGCGGTATCAGCAAGGTTTCTAGCGGCTTGTAATCCAATGAGATCTCCTTGCGCTTGCTGCAATTGTTCAGGAGTTAGACCACCAGGATTACCTGGCGCCAATGCACCTTGTAAGTTTGTTATGCTCTGATCAACGATAGCTTCGGTCAAATTGGGATTTTGTAAGAATCCTTGGACAATAGCATCAGCACTATCATTAGCTATAAAATTATTCTCGCCCACGTAGTCTGCTGCCGCGCCAAAAGGCTCGTCATATAGAACACCGATACTAAACGTGTCATTAATGTCTGTTTTTACGCCATAACGAAAAAAGTCATAATCCTCAGCGATGTCATCTATTTTATTACCTGATGAGTCTTTACCCGTTACATCTGCATCTATGTAAGTATATACCGCTTCAGCATAAACGCCGTCTTGAAAGAAAGCCGTCACATCTTGACCTGAGCGATCAAGACCAGCGGTATGGCCTAGGCTAGTAGCAGACAGCGCTGCTATAGCTAATGTTAGAGTTTTGAGGTTAAAGATAACGCGCATAGTATTTCTCCGAACATCCAAAAGATTAGCCATACCATAGTGAGCAGGCAGTTATAGAGCCGACAGATACTAATCGCTTTTGAGCACTAAGACAACCAAAAAGATACACTATTGCCCGATTATGACTATTTGGTCACCAGTTAGTAATGAGGCGGTTTGTCCGCCATAATGTCAAATGGTGCAATGCCCTCATCAGCGCTTTGGTTTTGTAGCTGCTTATTTATGAGTTGCAATTGGCGCTGTAGCGTTTGGATATGCTGATCTTGCCGCGTCACCACGACGTCTAATTGCTCCATTGTCCGCTCTAGATGCGCCATACTCATCTGCAAGTCTATCATCTGATCTTGCGTATCGGAGGTGCTCCCTTTATCCCCATTTTGCAAATCATTGTTCTGTTTGTCATCATTGTATTTATTGAATGTTGATGTGCTCATTGTGTTCTCACTGTTTGTGATTGTGATCTGTATCTTAGTAAACGTGTTTTGGTTATCAGTAATTTGTATAGTCGTCTATACCAGATGACGCTCTAAATATCAGGATAAAAGTTGCGGGTGGCACAAAACTACTCGGGTGACATGTTATACTGCTGGCAACGAGGTACCACCTTTTTATTACTATTCACCAGTGTATTCTCTCATCATCACTCACACTACTATATATAAGCTTAAGACAATCTATGGCACTGATACATCTAAAAAACATCCATCTCGCCTTTGGCGTAGCGCCCGTTCTCGACGGTATTGATTTTAGCATTAATGAAGGCGAGCGCGTTTGCTTGATTGGTCGTAATGGCGAAGGCAAGTCTACCCTATTTAAACTCATTAACGGCTCTTTGCAACCTGATAGTGGCGAAGTCATTATCAGTGGTAGTGCAAGCGTTGCTATGCTCGAGCAAGACGTGCCTGAAACCAGCGGTAAGATACTAGATATCGTCATGGGCGGTAGCCGCCGCACCGCTGATCTACTCATCAGCTACAATCAGCAAACCGACCTGTGCGCTGATGGTGATATGGATGCCTGCGAGCGCATGGCAACGCTACAACACGATATCGATGCGGTACACGGTTGGGATTTAGAGCGCGAAGCTCGCCGCCTTATTACTACTATGGGGCTTGATCCTGAAGATGATCTGTCTTCCTTGTCTGGTGGTCGTAAGCGCCGCGTATTATTAGCGCGAGCCTTGGTGACCAAACCTGACATGCTACTTCTCGATGAGCCAACCAACCATTTGGATGTTGATAGTATTGAGTGGCTTGAGCGTTTTTTGCTTGATTGGCAGGGTTTGACTCTCCTATTTGTCACCCATGATAGAGCCTTTGTCGATAAATTAGCCACGCGCATCGTTGAGCTTGACCGAGGTCAATTGACCAGTTATGACGTGACACAAGGCGCAAAAGGCTATGCGCGCTATCAAGAGCTTAAAGAGCAGCAGCTGCTTGCAGAAGAGAAGAACAACGCTAATTTCGATAAAAAACTAGCGCAAGAAGAGGTTTGGATTCGCCAAGGCATCAAGGCGCGGCGTACCCGCAATGAGGGCCGTGTCCGTGAACTAAAAGCCTTGCGCGAGGAGCGTAGCGAGCGCCGTGAGAAAGTCGGTAACGTCAATATCACGATGGGTGAAGGCGAGAAAAGCGGTAAGCTGGTCTGCAAAGTCAAAAACCTGCATCTTGAGTACGATGGTAACGTACTGGTCGATAACTTTACGACAACGATTATGCGCGGTGACAAGATCGGTATTATTGGTCCCAATGGTGCGGGTAAAACGACCCTTATCAAAGCTATACTCGACATGTCTGATGATGAAGTGATCAAAACGGGCAGTGTTGAGCTTGGTACTAACTTAGAAATTGCATTTTTCGATCAGCTGCGAGATCAATTAGATCTTGAGGCAACGGTCGCGCAAAACGTCTCAGAGGGTTCAGACTTTATCGAAGTCGGTGGTCGTAAGACGCATATTATGAGTTATTTACAAGATTTCTTGTTCGCACCAGAACGCGCTCGTACTCCAGTAAAAGCTTTATCAGGAGGTGAGCGTAACCGCGTACTTTTAGCCAAACAGCTATTAAAACCTGCCAATATTTTGGTACTTGATGAGCCAACCAACGATTTAGATATGGCGACTCTTGAGCTGTTAGAGGAGTCTGTTAGCAGCTTTAACGGTACTATCTTACTTATCAGCCATGATCGCTCATTTATGGACAATGTGGTGACCTCTACTTGGGTATTTGATCAAGACGATGGCAAAGGGGTGGTCAAAGAATACGTCGGCGGCTATCAAGAGTATCTGGTGCAAAAAAACCGTATGCAGGCTGCAAGTGCTACCAAAACGGTCACGGCGACCAAATCAAGCAACAAAGCCCCTTCGACAGTTACCCCAAAAAAAACAGTCAAAAAGCTAAACTTCAATGAACAGCGTGAACTTGATAACTTGCCTAAGGAGATTGCAGCGCTAGAGGCAGAACAAAAAGATCTGCAAGATAAGCTAGCGGATGGCTCTTGGTTCACCAAGGACTTCAATAGTGCTACTGCGGCCAGCGAGCGTTTGCTGATAATTGAAGATGAGATGATGAACAAGCTTGAGCGCTGGGAGATTTTAGAGGCCCAATAGGCTCAAAACATAGATATAAATGAGGCGCAAACTTATATAATTAGTGTGCTCAAAACTTAAAGTTAATGAACATTGCTCCGTTTTCAAGTATCATTCCCTATAGTAATACGTTTTTGTGAAATAGAGAGTAATTGTTAATCAAAAGTATCTTGATTCTACTGCTAGGTACTGATAACCAGTAGGCTCTAGGTGCTTTTTTTATTTCAATAGCTCAATTAAGCCTACTGAGGTTGTTTTATTTTTAACCGTACAATTTATTTTATGACCAAAATAGCTTAGAATAGTAACAATTAGCAAAACTAGGTATAGCCTAATCTGGCTTGCCTTTTTTACTATAATCCTTTAAGCCATAAACCCAGTGTGGGATAATCCCATGTCATTCACCTGGAGGAAGTATCAATGCGCAACACCGAAGGCGTTAATGTACAACGTCGTAGAGTCCTTATTGCCTCGACTGCCGTGATTGGTGCAGCTGGGGTAGCTGCTGTTGCAACCCCTTTTGTGCGCTCGTGGACGCCAAGTGCTAAAGCTGAAGCTGCAGGCGCTGCTGTGACTCAAGATATCGGCTCTATAGAAGAGGGTCAGATGATCGTCGTCAAATATCGCGGCAAACCTATTTTTGTGGTAAAGCGTACTCCAGACATGGTAGACACTCTAAGCGCTGTAGAACCGCTTTTGGCTGATCCCACTTCTGATGCGTCACTGCAGCCAGAATACACCAAGAATCAGACTCGCTCTTTAGAGCCAGGTTTGCTGGTAGTTGAAGGCGTCTGTACACATTTGGGCTGCGCGCCAAACTACCGCCCTGACGTCGGTGCGGCTGATTTAGGTGGCAATGACTGGTATGGCGGGTTCTTTTGTCCCTGTCATGGCTCTAAGTATGACATAGCAGGTCGCGTCTATAGTGGCGTTCCTGCACCGACTAACCTACCTGTTCCAGATTATAGTTTGGATGGGTCTATCTTGACGGTTGGAGAGGCTTAATATGAGTATGGGTAAAAAGTTAATGCATTGGGTGGACGCGCGTTTTCCAGCGACTGAAACCTACGAATACCATATGTCAAAGTACTACGCACCAAAGAACTTTAACTTTTGGTACTTCTTTGGCGTATTGTCAATGATCGTACTCGTCAACCAGCTGGTTACTGGCATTTGGCTGACAATGATGTACAACCCTAGCGCAGAAGGTGCTTTTGCTTCTGTTGAATATATTATGCGTGATGTCAAAGGCGGCTGGCTCATTCGTTATATGCACTCGACTGGTGCATCAGCATTCTTTGTTGTCGTCTACTTGCATATGTTCAGAGCGCTGTTATATGGCTCATACCAAAAGCCTCGCGAGCTTATTTGGCTTATCGGTATGGGTATTTATCTTGCGCTAATGGCAGAGGGCTTCTTTGGTTATCTATTGCCATGGGGCAACATGTCATTTTGGGGCGCGCAGGTTATCTTGAACTTACCAGCAGCGCTACCTGTCATTGGTGATGGCCTAGCTGAGTGGGTACGCGGTGATTACATTATCTCAGGTATTACTCTCAACCGCTTCTTTGCCTTGCACGTTGTGGCGATTCCACTAGTACTTGTCGGCCTTGTCTTTATGCATCTGGTCGCTTTGCATCACGTGGGTTCTAACAACCCTGATGGTATCGACATCAAAAAGCTAAAAGATAAGAACGGCGTACCCTTAGACGGTATCGAGTTCCATCCGTACTATACTGTGCATGATATGGTCGGTATCGTAGTCTTCTTTATCTTATTCTTTGCAGTGGTCTTCTTCTTCCCTGAGGGCGGTGGTTATTTCCTTGAGCCACCAAACTTTGAGACTGCCAACTCACTGAAGACACCAGCGCATATTGCACCCGTCTGGTATTACACGCCTTTCTACGCAATTTTGCGAGCGGTTCCTGATAAGCTTGGCGGCGTTATTGCTATGGGCGGCGCGATTGCAGTGCTATTTTTGATACCTTGGCTAGATAGATCGCCGGTACGCTCCATGCGTTATAAAGGCATACTATCAAAAATCGCTTTGACTATATTCGCTATCAGCTTTGTAGTACTCGGTTACCTAGGTGCGACGCCTGCAACGCCAACAGCGACGCTAATGTCTCGTATCTTTACCGTATTGTACTTCTTATTCTTCTTATTGATGCCTATTTATACGTCTATTGAGACGTGCAAACAGCCACCTGAACGCGTTACCGGAGGTCACTGATGAACACCTTAACAAAATCCCTAACCGGTTTGGGCTTAGGTGCGACTTTGATGTTGACAGCAGGTACTGCTATGGCAGCAGGCGGCGGCGGATGTGGCAGCTTCGTCAACGCTGAAGGCGTAGAAGAGCATCTGCTATGTAGTGAAGCCCCTATTGATTTTACTAATAAAGGCTCGCTACAAAATGGCGCTAAGATGTTTATGAACTACTGTGCTGGGTGTCACTCAGCGCAGTATGTACGTCACTCTCGTATTGCAAAGGATTTAGAGATACCGCCAGAGCTGGTCGAAAAGTATCTGATGGTGACAACCGATCAGATCGGTGATTTTATTAATCCTGAAATTGATCCTGAAGTCCAAGCCTCTTGGTTTGGTGCAGCGCCACCTGATCTATCGCTGGTTAACAGATTACGCGGTGATGATTGGGTCTATACTTACCTCTTGTCATTTTATGAAGATCCAAGTCGTCCTTGGGGCGCAAATAATTTAGTACTACAAAATGCAGCAATGCCTCACGTATTAAATAACTTGCAAAATGATTTGAGTACCGAAGAGTTTGAATCTGAAGTCGGTGATTTGGTTAACTTTATGGCATGGATGGGCGAGCCTGTTCGTCATGATCGTCAAGTGATTGGCTTCTTTGTTATTTTGTTCTTATTAGTGCTTCTTATTCCAGTATACTTACTCAATAAAGAGTTCTGGAAAGACGTTAAATAGAGCGATATTTAAAATATCAGATGAATTAAAAAGCATTACTTCGGTGGTGCTTTTTTTTGTTTTGACATTTATTCATGAAATCGCAAAACCATAGAGAAAGGTTAAGGTAATACTCGTCACTGTTTACGCATGCTATCTTGATAAATAAGGCGACTTTGTTTACGATGGCAATCTTCACTATTAACATTAGGCTTTCATGATTGATGCGAATGACATTCCAAGTAGTCAGCTGATTTTGTATGCGGACGACGGCTACGATAGTCATGTGGTACGCCTATTACTTGAAGAAAAAAAGCTCGCTTATTACTTATCGCGCCTACATTCTGAGCGGCCTGAGGATTTGACGGAGCTAAACCCTTATCATACTCTCCCAGTGCTACAACAGCGCGAGATTGCTCTGTATGAGATCAACGTTATCTTTGAGTATTTAGAAGAGCGTTATCACGCCAATAAGCTACTGCCCGACACGCCGCAGGAGCGCGCGCAGTTTCGTCAATTGGCATGGCGTATTCAGCACGACTGGCTGGTACTAGGTAAGCGCCTACTTATGCACCCAGACAGTTTTAATAAGGCACAAGCTGGCGTCGCAAAAAAGCAATTAGCAGACTCTCTTATTACTTTATCACCTCTATTCGCCCATAAATCGTATTTTATGGCTGATGAGTTTGGCTGGTGTGATGTGTTACTCGCGCCGCTATTATGGCGACTTGAGGAGATGAATATCGAGCTACCTCGTGCTATTAGTCGTCCTCTACTTGACTACCAAACTCGCGTATTTGAGAGAGATAGCTTCAAAAAGAGCGTACGCTGATTTAAAATCAAAAAAATGAACCTTTTACAATTGTTAGTATAGGAAGTTAGAACATGAGTGAAACAACCTCCATTACCCCAACCCGTCCTTATATGGTACGTGCGCTTTATCAATGGATAGAAGATAATGCATTGACGCCATATCTTATGGTAGATGCGACTGCTGAAAATGTGCAAATACCGACAGAGCATGTGCAAGATGGCCGTATTGTCTTAAATATCGCCAGCCGTGCGACAGGCAATATGAGTATGGAAAATGACTATATTCACTTTAGTGCGCGTTTTGGCGGAGTGTCACAGGAGATTTGGGTACCTCTGACAGCAGTCATGGGTATTTATGCCAAAGAGAACTCGCAAGGAATGTTCTTTGATCCTAACGAGTATGATAACTATCAGCCTAAAGACGATGCAGAAGGAGCTGTTAAAAAGAGCCCTAGTGCTGCGCCAAAACCCAAACGCGATAACAAAGCAGGTTTAAAAGTGTTGAAATAGTCTAAGTATAAAATACAAAAAGCTGGTCGTATTGTATACGACCAGCTTTTTGCTGCCTGTTTAAAAGAGCTTTAACCTTAACCCTTTCTAATTTTTAGCTTAGGTTCTTGGCAGAGTCACACCGCGTTGACCTTGATATTTACCGCCGCGATCTTTATAGCTGGTCTCGCAAACGTCATCAGCATCGCTCTGAAAAAACAGCATTTGCGCGACCCCTTCACCTGCATAAATACGCGCGGGCAAGTTGGTCGTATTGCTAAATTCTAGAGTGACATGCCCTTCCCACTCAGGCTCTAGTGGCGTGACGTTAACGATGATACCGCAGCGAGCGTAAGTCGATTTACCTAAGCAGATCGTCAAGACATCACGCGGAATACGGAAATACTCCATCGTACGCGCCAAGGCAAACGAGTTGGGCGGAATGATACACTCATCACCTACGATATCGATAAAGCTCTTTTCATCGAAGTTTTTGGGATCGACAACGACAGAATGCACGTTGGTAAAGACTTTGAATTCAGGCGCGCAGCGAACATCATAACCATAGCTTGAGGTGCCGTAGCTAATGAGACGCTCGCCTGCATCATTAAAGCGCACTTGACCTGCTTCGAACGGCTCAATCATGCCATGATTTTGAGCTTGCTCACGAATCCAGCGATCAGACTTGATAGACATTTTTATCCTTAACTATTGAGTACAATATGTAACTTATAAATTTGTAAGAGGTTTTGGTACTGGTGATTATACGGAACTCAGACGCTGATTTATAGATTTTATAACAGATATAAAGGATTGTTTATATCAGTTTTATCCATGCCTTTATTATTTATCTGATTCATCAGCTACTGATTGTCCTTGGTAGCTGATTACTGTACTTACTGCTCTTCTTTTTGCTTGGTTTGATGCAACGTGAATTAATTCTATGATCATCCTAGTTTCAACAGGCGTTAATCCATCCAATAACGCTTCGCTGACATTAATAATAGCAATACCACTGATCCCATAAGAGTGTTTGGGAAATTTAGATAGTAAGTCTACTATTGCTTGTGTAGCAGTAGAGAAGTCTATAAATAGCAGACGGCGGTTGCTAAAGTTAGCATTAACCTGATGGCTTTTGGTACTGCCGTCTTTATAGTAAGCCGTCGCATTCAATTGATTATTTGATAACTCAATCTCATACACGGGCGGACGCAGCATTTTTAATAACTTATGCTGCTTAGGTAGCCTTTTCAGATAGTTATCATAGGTCATTATGCTCACTAAAAATCCCTTTTTATGCTATTGATCATGAGTTACCCTTCTAAAATATCCGCTTGTCATCAACAGGCTTAGCGAACTTATTAATATTGGCTTCGATGTTTTTGGCGATATTTATATAATATGATGCAAACTCATCATCAGCGAGTACGCTAGGCTCACCTTTATCCACTTGTGCGCGAATACCGCTAGCGAGAGGCAACTGACCTAATAACGGTACTTGATACTGCTCAGCGATAATTTCGCCGCCGCCGACTCCAAAAATAGCTTCGGTAGTTCCGCAGTTGCTACAGGTATGCAAAGCCATATTTTCAACCACGCCAAGTACGGGAATATTGGTCTTATTAAACATCTCAATGCCTTTTTGCGCATCTAACAGCGCTACATGCTGCGGAGTAGTCACAATCACCGCTCCTGTCACTGGTATTCGCTGAGCGAGTGTCAGCTGAATATCACCTGTACCTGGCGGCATATCTATCACCAGATAATCAAGCTGCGGCCAGTTGGTTTGGTTGTACAGTTGCATCAATGCGCCAGTAGCTTTGGGACCACGCCAGGCAACAGGCGTATTATCACTATCGAGCAAGCTACCAATAGATAGCATTGCAAGGCCATGCGCCTCAACTGGGACGAACTGCTCGTTCTCTAGTTGCGGTTTGACATCGGCGACGCCTAGCATCGTTGGTATACTAGGGCCATAGATATCAGCGTCCAGCACACCGACACGCCCGCCAAGCTTTTGTAAAGCTAACGCAATATTGACCGTCGTTGTTGATTTGCCAACGCCGCCCTTGCCAGAGGCGACGACGATGATATGACGAATGCGAGGATGCGCAGTTAGGGAGGCTTGCGTTGGCGCAGCCTTGGTAATCGGTGGTTCGGCGTCAGTATCATTAGTACTAGGGGTTGTTTTAGACATGCTATCAGGTTTTGCTGCTGGCTGGCTCTGAGCGTCCATAGCATTGATCGTCTTTGGCATTTGTTTTGGCAACGTTGACCCTGTGCCTTTGGCTGGTGCAGGTAGGCGTACATTCATATGAATGGTCTTGATGCCGTGCGGATGCAGTAGTTGCCCAAGCTCCTGTTGGATGGTTTCAGGGTCACTGTTAACAGGCAAACGCAAATCTAAAGTCAGCTCATCACCATTGCGCTCAAGCCCAGTCACCATAGTAGCGATACTAATAGTGCCGACTTCATAGCCAAGCAATACCTTGTCCACTGCACTATCGCGCTGTGCTTGCTGCTGCGGGGTTTCAGGTTTGTCAGAGGTTATTTTTTTTATAAAGTTGAACATAGCTATTTTTACTTCTTATAAAAAGATGGTTTTTATGGGCTGGATCATCAATCATTATTGGAGGTTCAGTGTAGCCCAATTGACACTATTAAAAAACCAGCAACTCTTATGAGTCAACAGATTGTTACCTTTTAGTGTGAACGAATGATTTGTTAGTTAATGCTTAAAGCCGACTTTATATCGCCAAAAACTTTGAAGCGATGAATAAGTAAATAAGCACGCCCGAGGCATCACTTATTGAAGTTATCAAAGGCGCACTGGCCGTGGCAGGGTCAAAGCCTAACTTGTTAAGTACAAAAGGCAGACTCATGCCGATCACACTACCAATGATAACTACCGACACCATGCTCAGCGCTAGCACCACCGATACGATAGCGTCACCGCGGATATAGCCGATAATAGCGACAGCGACCGCCATCGTAGCTCCTAGCACAAGTGCAACTAAAGCTTCACGGCCTAGTAGTGAAAACCAATCCTTCATCACCACATCGCCAGTAGCGAGCGCTCGTACCATCAAAGTGGCAGACTGTGAGCCTGCATTACCACCACTATCGACCAATAACGGCAAGAAAAATACTAGTACTAAATTGGCGGCAATAACATTTTCAAAGTTGGCAATACTAAAGCCTGAGAGCAGATTGCCAAATATCAATAAGACCAGCCAAAAGACGCGCTTACGATACAGCACTTTAACGCTCACATCTTTGAGCCTACCGACCATAGTCGTGACGCCAGCTGACTTATGAAAGTCATCAGTCGCTTCATCGCTAGCAACATCCATCGCATCATCATGAGTGACGATACCAACTAAAGCGCCATTATCGTCAGTAATTGGCAGTGCAATGAGATCGTAACGAGCTACGACTTTGGCGACGTCTTCTTGATCGTCAGAGGCGTTAGATGACACCACACTACTCATCATAATATCGTTAATCACTTGCTCAGGGGACGCTAAAATGAGCACTCGTAATGACACCACGCCTAGGAGTTTACGGGCATCATCTATGACATAGGCATGATAAATCGTCTCAGCGTCAGGTGCCTCTAATCTTAGAGCATCTAGCGCTTGCGCCACCGTCATCTTTGGCGCTAAGGTGGCATAATCAGAGGTCATCAAAGCCCCAGCGGTACGCTCCTCGTAGGCCGATAGCCTGCGAATGTCTTCGCGTTTGGCTTGCGCTAATGCGGGCAGCAGGGCATCGCGCTGCTCTTGGTTAAGATGCTTGTACAGGTCAGTGCGCGCGTCCGCTGGCATCTCCCCTATCAAGATTGCCATACTCTCACGCGGGAACTTGTGCGCCATAGCGACCTGTACATCAGGCTCTAGGTACGCAAATATAGTTGAGCGATTGGGCAGGCGCTCCAATAACTGCCAAGCGAGCGTCGTATCCATCAGCGCAAGCACATCAGCGCTATCAATAGGGCGCAAAGCCTGTAGTTGATTCATTGCGGGCGTAAACTGCTGCTGCTCAATAGCAGCGCTTAACGTTAACGCGATATCTTGATAGTTCATTATAATTGCTCTGTGCGATGCGAGAAGATTTGATTATAAATAAAAAAAGAGCCAATATGATTGGCTCTTTTTTATCTCATAAAGAAGATGCTAGCGGATGGGTGATTTATAAGCAAGCGGATAAAGGCTTAGGCTCATTAATCCATTAGTTCATAAACCAGCCATGACTGGCGACGATGGATTGTCCTGTGAATACATTGGTTGGGAATGCGGCTAGAAATAATGCCAACTGAGCGATATCATCAACGGTAGTGAACTCTTTATCAACGGTATTGACTAGCATAATATCGTTGACGACTTCTTCTTCGCTAATGCCCTTCTCTTTGGCTTGCTCAGGGATCTGCTTTTCGACCAGTGGGGTTTTGACAAAGCCTGGGCAAATCACATGCGAGCGTACGTTGTGCTCGCCGCCCTCTTTTGCCAGTACGCGGCACAGCCCTAATAGACCATGCTTGGCGGTAACATAAGGCGCTTTGTAGAGTGAGGCTTCGTGTGAGTGTACCGAACCCATATAAATAACCGTACCGCCTTTGTCGTCTTTATACATATGCTTGACAGCGGCTTTGGTTGTCAAAAAAGCGCCATCTAGATGAATAGCGAGCATTTTTTTCCAGTCATCAAATGCCATTTTGTCAATTGGGTTGATAATCTGAATACCGGCATTGGAGACAAGAATGTCAATACCGCCAAAGGTGTCGACCAGCTGCTGCACACCTGCGTTGACTGCATCCTCCGAGGTAACATCCATCTCGATTGCTAACGCTTGTCCACCAGCCTCTTTGATGGCATCAACTGTCTCTTGAGCGGCATCCAAATTGATATCTGCAATACCGACTGCAGCGCCTGCCTTGGCATAAGTCTCAGCGATATCACGTCCGATGCCGCTAGCTGAGCCTGTGACTAATGCTACTTTACCTGTCAAATCATGTTGTAGTTCGGTCGCCATACTTTTATTCCTTACTTTAATTTTTTATTAAATGGACTTATTGAATAATCGTACTTACTGGATTATGGTTACTGGGGTTTTTTCTTGTAGCTCATCGAAGCTGACATCATCGGCTAGTTCGACAAGTTTAAGTCCTTGATCTGTGACATCAAGCACTGCAAGTTCGGTAATAATGCGATCAACAACACCTTTACCGGTCAATGGTAGCTCACAGTTGGCAAGGATTTTGGGATCGCCATGTTTGTTCACTTGCTCCATGAGTACAATCACTCGTTGCACGCCTGCGACCAAGTCCATCGCGCCGCCCATACCTTTGACCATCTTTTTGGGGATCATCCAGTTGGCCAGATCACCGTTTTCTGAGACCTCCATTGCGCCAAGTATCGCCAGATTGACGTGACCACCACGAATCATCGCAAACGACTCTGAGCTGCTAAAAAAGCTAGCACCAGGTTTTGCGGTTACCGTTTGCTTACCGGCGTTAATCAAATCTGCATCGACATTATCTTCGGTCGGGAACTCGCCGATACCTAATAAGCCATTCTCAGACTGTAGCCAAACGTCTACGCCCTCAGGGATGTAATTGGCCACCAGTGTCGGCAGGCCAATGCCTAAATTGACGTAATAACCATCTTGCAACTCTTGTGCGGCGCGCTGCGCCATTTGCTCTCTTGTCCATGCCATGGTATTTATCCTTAAAAATTATCGTATTCTTTTTGGTCTTAGTTCAACTTAGTGCTTAAGCGCTCTCAGCGGCTTTTGTCGTAATTTTCTCAATGCGTTTTTCAGGAGCGCTATTGAGTACAATACGTTGCACATAGATACCAGGCAGATGTATCTCATTGGGATCAAGCGTGCCTGTCTCTACGATTTCCTCAACCTCAGCAATGGTAATTTTGCCTGCTGTTGCACAGTCTGGATTGAAGTTGCGCGCGGTTTTACTAAATATTAAGTTACCTGCTTTGTCCGCTTTTAGCGCTTTGACGAGGGAGATATCCGCGTTTAATGCACGCTCAAGAATATAAGTACGACCCTCAAAGTCGCGGGTCTCCTTGCCTTCAGCAACTAAGGTACCGACGCCTGTCGCGGTATAAAATGCGGGAATACCTGCACCGCCTGAACGTAGTCTTTCTGCTAATGTGCCTTGCGGGGTCAGCTCAACTTCTAACTCGCCTGCCAAGTATTGGCGCTCAAACTCTTTGTTTTCGCCCACATATGATGAGATCATTTTTTTGATTTGGCGGGTTTGTAATAATAGTCCCAAGCCAAAATCATCGACACCGGCGTTGTTACTAATACAAGTAAGATTTTTGACACCGCTATCGCGTAACGCTTCAATAAGCGCTTCTGGAATGCCGCACAGGCCAAAACCGCCAATAGCGAGGGTTTGTCCATCACTCACGATACCCTTTAGGGCATCTTGTGCCGTACTATATACTTTTGATTGACTCATGCTCAGCTCCTTGCTAATTTAGCATTTTTTAATATTAACCCATAATCTACAGAAAATTTAAAACAATACACCTTGTATCAATATATCTTGTATACAACATATGTGCTAACTTAGCATATTATCATCTTAGCGACTAGCCAAGAACGTTAAGATGATAGTAAAGATAGCAGCTATATCGTATCGATAAGAGATAGAGGCTTCGATAACAGTCGTTATATCATAGCGACTGGTTATCCTATAGCTGCTTTGAGTACTATGGTCAGCATTTTTATATTAGCGTTATACACACTGATTGATTAAATAATTTATAGGGCCGCGGATACCATTTATTCGCGGTCTACTTTATGCCAAGGAGAAGGCTTATGTTTAGCACACTTGCTATTGTCATCACGTTATTACTGCTCATGTTTTTTGCCTATCGCGGCTATTCTGTACTGATTTTAGCACCGATTATGGCAACACTAGCTGTATTGCTATCGGGTGATTTTTTGACGAGTATCCCCGCCTATACCGATATCTTTATGGGCGCACTTAGCGGATTCTTACTGAAGTTTTTTCCTATATTCTTACTAGGCGCACTCTTTGGGCGTTTGATGGCAGACTCAGGCGCCGCAACCGCGATTGCCAATACCGTAGTCAAAAAGCTTGGCGCAAGCAAAGCTATCCTTGCGGTGATTTTAGTCTGTGCTATCTTGACCTACGGCGGCGTCTCGCTATTTGTTGTAGCCTTTGCTATCTACCCTATCGCCAAGGACTTATTTAGAGCGGCTGATATCCCTAAGCGCTTGATTCCAGCGGCTATCGCACTAGGCTCTTTTACCTTTACTATGACCGCCCTGCCCGGTACGCCTGCGATTCAAAACGCTATCCCTATTCCTTATTACAATACTAATGTCTTTGCAGCGCCCATCTTAGGGATAATCGGCGGTACCATCATGTTCATTGGTGGATGGCTGTGGTTACAATCACGCGCCAAAAAAGCCAATGCCGCAGGTGAAGGTTATGGTCAGCATGACGACGAAGACGTCGGCGTCGGTGGTATCGATGCCAAAAAAGAGCCTGTTCAGGAAAACGTCGCGCAAGAGAACGTCGCTAAGAGCAACCTAGCGACAACAAGTGAAGCGCGCAACACTCATCAAACCTCCTTTGTGGTTGCGATGATTCCGCTGGTTTTGGTTATCGCATTGAACGCCATGCTCACCTACTTTATCTTTCCTGCGATGGACTTTAGCAGCTTACAAACGCAGTTCCCTGATCTTAATATCGAAGGCTCACTAGGTCTTTGGTCTATTATCATCTCTTTGGTCATCGCTATTATCGTGCTGATTGTGCTGCGCATCGGTCACTGGAGTAATCTACAAAAAACCATTAACCGTGGTACTTATGATTCGATGTTGCCGATATTTAACACCGCCTCAGAGGTGGGTTACGGCGCGGTTATCGCCTCGCTTGCAGGGTTTCTTATCATTCGTGATAGTATCTTAAACCTCAATCCCAATAATCCGCTGATATCAGAAGCGGTTGCTATGACTACGCTTGCCGGTATCACAGGCTCATCTTCTGGTGGTTTGAGTATTGCCCTATCGACATTAGGTGAGGATTATCTCAGAATGGCGGTCGAAGCGGGTATTGACCCTGAGCTGATGCACCGAGTCGCTGTCATGGCAGCAGGTGGTCTTGACACCTTGCCCCATAGCGGCGCGGTCATCACCTTGTTTGCTATTTGTGGTCTGACCCATAAGCAGTCTTATCTTAATCTAGCAGTCGTTACGATGGTAATTCCACTCATCGCTGTTATTGCTGTCATCACTTTGGGTACTTTGTTCGGATCATTCTAAGTTTGGATCGTTCTAAACGTACCCTTTAAAACGGTTTAATATAATTTAAAGCCCACTTAGCACTTGCTTGGTGGGCTTTTTGGTTTTGACTTTTAAACTGATTAAATGAGTATGTGCTACACGGATCGCATCAATGCATAGGTTTATTACTAAGCACTATCACAACTTTGGCTAAATTACGGTATCATAGGCACAATTTTTTATTTTGGTGCGTCCCGTTCTTTGCACTCCTCTTTGTTGATAATGGCAATGATGCCTAGAGCGATTGACCACTACCCTTTTTAGATAAAAATATAGGTGATAAACGTGCGTGAGATTTTAGTAACCAGTGCCTTACCTTATGCCAATGGCTACATCCATTTAGGCCATCTTGTAGAATACATTCAAACCGACATTTGGGTACGGGCGATGAAAGCGCAGGGCCATCAGGTCACTTATGTCTGCGCCGATGATGCTCACGGCACCGCTATCATGCTCAAAGCTGAGTCTAACGGTATTACGCCAGAGGAGCAAATCGCCTCAGTCAAAGCCTCGCACGAAGCGGACTTTGCAAAATTTTTGATTGATTTTGATAATTATCACACCACTCATTCAGAAGAAAACAAGCACTTCTCAGAGCTGATTTATCGTCGTCTTAATAGCGCAGGACATATCAGTACCCGCGACGTCGAGCAATTATTTGACCCCGAAAAACAGCTGTTCTTAGCCGATCGTTTTGTCAAAGGTCAATGCCCTGAATGCGGTGCGATGGATCAATACGGCGATAACTGCGAAGTCTGCGGCACCACCTATGATGCGACAGATCTGATCAACCCTTATTCGACGTTATCAGATGCGACGCCTGTACTCAAAACCTCAAAGCACTACTTCTTTGATTTGCCAGGGTTTGAGCAGTTTTTAAAAGACTGGACACGCAGTGACAATCGCTTGCAAGTCTCCGTTGCCAACAAACTCCAAGAGTGGTTTGATGCCGGTCTTGCCAGCTGGGACATCTCGCGTGATGCGCCCTACTTTGGCTTCAAAATTCCTGATACCCCAAGTGATGAGCCAGACAAATACTTTTATGTCTGGCTAGATGCGCCCGTGGGCTACATGGCAAGTTTTCAAAACTTGTGTGATAAGCGCAAAGGCGGCGATAACGAGCTGGACTTTGATCGCTATTGGATGCAAGAGAATGAGCACAAAACCGAGGTTTATCACTTCATCGGTAAAGATATCGTCTATTTCCATGCGCTGTTTTGGCCCGCTATGCTCGCAGGTAGTGAATTCCGTACGCCAACGGGTGTCTTCGCGCACGGCTTTTTGATGGTCAATGGCGAGAAGATGAGTAAATCACGCGGCACCTTTATCAAGGCTGAAACCTACGCTGAGCACTTGCATCCTGAGTACTTACGTTATTACTTTGCGAGTAAACTCTCTGATAAAGTCGAAGACATTAACCTTGATTTAGAAGACTTTATGCAAAAGGTTAATTCTGACTTAGTCGGTAAAGTGGTCAATATCGCCAGTCGCAGTGCAGGATTCTTGGTCAAAAAGTATGACGGTATGCTGTCTGATACTTGCGTAGAGTCAACGCTACTAGAAGATATCACCAAGACGGGTGATGAGATTGCCGCCGCTTATGAGAATCGTGAGTTTGCGCGAGCCATGCGCCTAATTATGCAATGCGCGGACAAGGCCAATGAGTATATTGATGACAAAAAGCCCTGGTCGCTTGCTAAGATTGAGGGCACTGAGCAAGAAGTACAAGACGTCTGCTCGGTGGCGATTAATATTTTCCGTCAATTGATGGTTTATCTTGCGCCTGTACTACCTGAGCTTACGGGCAATGCCAAAGCGTTCTTAAATATTGATGATTTAAGCTTCGCCAGTCGTAACCAGTGGCTGCTAGGCCACAAGATCAATAAGTTTAAACCGCTTATGCAGCGTATCGAAGAAAAAGACGTGGCGGCGATGGTTGAAGACTCAAAAGCGTCACTTACACAAACAGACGCGCCAGCAGTTAGTAATGACACTAAAGCAGTAGCCGATAAGAAAAATACTGAGCAAACTAACGATAGTGCTGATGACTACATCGGTATTGAAGACTTTGCTAAGGTTGAGATGAGGGTCGCGCATGTGGTTGAGTGTAATCATGTCGAGGGCGCGGACAAGTTATTGCAATTTACCTTAGACGTTGGCGAAGACCAGCCGCGTAATGTGTTTAGTGGTATCCGTAAGTTTTATGAGCCTGAACAATTAACGGGCAAAAAGGTGATTTGCGTGACCAATCTTGCCCCGCGTAAGATGAAATTTGGTGTATCAGAGGGCATGGTGCTATCAACAGGTGATCCAAAAACGGGACTGACCGTTGTGACTTTACCTGATGAGTGCGTCGTTGGTGACACCCTTGCTTAAGTAAGCCGCGGTTCCTGGAGCGTCTTATGGTATTGCTTAGGCTGCTAGCTGATATTCTTATCTATACCGCATTTGGACTTATCATTTATTGGTACATGACTAGTGATATAACCGCATTATGGATAGCTATTGGCTGCGCGCTCATTAGTATACTGCTTTTTTGGTTTACAGCAGACATCAAACCCACATCGCGTCGACAGCGTCATGTTGACTGGGATACATGGGATTGGTTTTTCTTTATAGATATAGTAGAGATACCTTTTTATGTCATTGCTTGGCTATTTCGTAGCCTTTGGCGTGTTTTTGATTGAGCCTTTTGGCTTAGATAGTATAGTTTTTATTGCGCTTCTTATTGCACAAGGTAACCTTGCTGTCATAATATAGCAAAGGTTACAATACCATCAGCACTGATATGCCCCTCACTTAATAAAAGAGTTCTTCTATTATGACTTTTGCCACGACTCTACGTCTCAATCTATATGCTGCTACTATTGGCGCGCTGGGCTTGATCGGTTGCTCAAATACGGCAGACACCAATGCAACTGAAGATAGTATAGAGACCAAAAGCCTAGCTATAACCCAAATCGTTGAGCATCCCTCACTTGATGAGATCCGGCGCGGTATATTAGATGAGCTGGCAGAGCAAGGTTATACCGAAGGCGAAAATCTAAACGTCAACTTTCAAAGTGCGCAGGGCAATCTTGCTACCGCTGGACAAATTGCTAAGCAGTTTGCAGGCGATCTGCCAGATGCCATTGTAGCTATCTCTACCCCATCAGCGCAGTCTGTGGTTGCATCGACGACCAGCATTCCTATCATTTATACGGCAATATCTGATCCCCTAGGCGCTAAGCTCATTGATGCTAACAATGTACCTATGCAAGACAATGTTACAGGGTTATCAAGCCAGTTGCCTATCGAGCCGCAGCTTGATCTCATTCAGCAGATTGCCCCTGATGCCAAGACCATAGGTTATGTTTATAGTCCAGGTGAGGCTAACTCAGTTGGCGTCCTAAAGCAGCTCAAAGAAGCAGCACCTGCACGCGGGCTTGATATATTAGAAGTCACTGCTAACCGTCCTACTGATGTCGCTATGGCGACGCGCAGCTTGGGCGGCCGTGTTGATATTATTTATACCTCGCTCGATAATAATGTCGTCTCGGCATTTGAAGCGATGGCAAACGCTGCCAATGAGCTCAAAATACCTGTGATCGCCTCTGATGAATTCAGTGTTGGACGCGGCGCTACAGCAGCGCTGGGCGTTAACGATTACGACTTTGGCCGTACTACAGGCAAGATGGTATATCGCGTATTAAATGGTGAAGCCACTAGCAGTATCACACCTGAGGTCATGAACGAGCTAACCTTGTATGTCAGTCCCAAACATGCCAAGGCGCAAGGCGTGAGTATACCAGCTGCGCTACTCAAAGAGGCTATCAACGTCGATACTCAAACACCAAACACTGACGAGTGATCGCATCGCTTTCATGTTCAAAACCGTTAAAATTCAACACCTTGTATGGATACCCTTTTATTTTTAGGAGTAAGACTTATGTTTAACCCCAATCGTTTTCGTAAAGCTTTTATGTTAGGCGGTCTATGTACTGCTATTTTGACCGGCTGTAATCAAGCACCAACCGATGATCCTGAGACTATCGACGGCGCAGCAGGCGGCGATACGACGCTACCGACCAAGACGGTCTCTATCACCGCTATCGTAGAGCATCCTGCCCTTGATGATGTCCGTAAAGGGGTCATTGATGAGCTGGCTGAACAAGGCTTTACCGAAGGCGAGAACTTAAACGTCAACTTCCAAAGTGCGCAGGGCAATACGGCAACTGCAGGTCAGATTGCCAAACAGTTCGTCGCTGATGAGTCAGACGTCATCGTCGCTATTGGTACGCCATCAGCGCAGTCAGTGGCAGCCGCGACCAGTAGTATTCCGCTAGTGTTCTCAGCAGTAACCGACCCTGTTGAAGCCAAGCTTGTTACTAGTCTTGATGGTTCAGGCACTAACGTTACAGGTGGCTCAGATGCGCTTCCTTATGAGCCGCAAATTGACTTGATGCGTCAGATCATCCCAGGTCTTAAAAACGTCGGTTATGTGTATAGCCCAGGTGAGGTCAATTCAACGATCATCTTAAAGAATCTAAAAGAGAAGCTTGCGCCTATGGGCATCTCGGTACAAGAAGCGCCTGCTGCGCGTAGCAACGATATTGCCATGGCAGCTCGTAGCTTAGAAGGTCGCGTTGATATGATCTATACGTCAACGGACAACAATGTCGTCTCCGCCTATGAGTCGCTGTATCAAGTTGCAAGAGAGAGCAAAATCCCACTTATTGCCTCTGATACTAGCTCTGTTGAGCGCGGCGCAATTGCAGCTCTTGGCGTTGATTACTATAGCTTGGGTCGTGAGACGGGCAAAATCGTTAGCCGTATCTTAAATGGCGAGAGCGCAGGTGATATCCCTGTTTACACTCCGCAAAAGCTTGATTTGTACGTCAGTCCAAAAAATGCTGAGGAACAAGGCGTAACTTTGCCACAAGCGGTTATTGATAATGCTAAAGAAGTGGTAGAATAGTATTTTTAGATAATAAGAGTGCAAACAACCCAGCTAAGCCAGTCAAGATTGGAACTCGCTGGGTTGTTTTTTAAGCGCTCAATGCGCTTTTTTAAGGTTTGAGATACTGACGTTTAAATGACACTTATCTTAAAATGCTACCTGTTTTATAATACCAAGTCCTTTCTTGCAGGTTATTAAATCTGTTTCATTCACCGCCTAGTCGTTGTGACTTGCAGCGCTTTTGACTTATTGATTTCTTATGTCCTTAATTGCCTTTTTCGGTGCGCTTGAGAGTGGTCTTATCTACGGCTTAGTCGCCCTAGGTGTACTCATCTCGTTTCGTACGCTTGATTTTCCTGATTTGACCGCTGACGGTAGCTTTCCGCTTGGTGGCGCTGTCGCCGGTATCTCCATCGTCGCCGGTATCAATCCTTGGATTGCCTGCGCTTTTGGTATGCTTGCAGGATCGGTTGCTGGTATCGTCACCGCCTGGCTACACGTCAAGCTTGGTATCTTGCAATTGCTCGCCAGTATCTTGGTTATGGTTGCACTATACTCAGTCAACTTGCGTATTATGGGCGCGCCGAACCTACCGCTCTTAGGCGAGACGACGGTATTTAGCTCACTTGTGACTAATGACAATGGCTTTTGGATGCGCTGTTTGATCATTGGCGCAGTGGTTTTGGTCGCCAAGTTATTTTTGGACTGGTTCTATAGTACGGAGTCTGGTCTATCGATGCGCGCAACAGGCTCAAACCTGCGTATGGCGCAAGCGCAAGGCATCAATACCTCATGGATGACCATCATCGGTATGGCAATCTCTAATGGCTTAATTGCCCTAGCAGGTGCGCTATTTGTGCAGACGCAAGGCGGCGCTGATATCTCTATAGGTATCGGTACTATCGTTATCGGCCTAGCTGCGGTCATCATTGGTGAGACAATAATCCCTGCTAAGCGTATTTGGCTCATTACCTTTGCCGTTATCGTCGGTGCAGTACTTTATAAGCTATTTATTCAAGTCGCTTTATCAAGTGACACGCTACGGAGTATCGGCTTTGGTCCGCAGGATCTCAACCTGATTACTGCTCTACTCGTGGTATTGGCGCTGGTACTACCTAAGGCCAAAACTCAGCTTTTGTCGCGTAAGCTAAAAGTTTAACGCTCGCTTATATTATTAGACATGTTTGATTATCTAATACGCCCTACAAGATGCGTGATCAGCAAACATAAGGAATCACGATTATGATGCAAGCAAATGATTTACGCTTGACCTTTAATCCAGGCACCCCTATCGAAAACCCAGCACTACGCGGTATTGATCTAAATATTGCAGATGGCGAGTTTGTCACTGTTATCGGTACGAATGGCGCGGGTAAATCGACGTTTTTGAACGCCGTTAGCGGTACCACTCGCGTCGATAGCGGCTCTATCTTGTTAAATGGTATCGATGTTACCAAAAAAAGTGCACATGAGCGCGCGCATTGGGTCGCTCGCGTCTTTCAAGATCCGATGGCAGGCACGTGTGAGGCATTGACGATTGAAGAGAACATGGCGCTCGCTTATAAGCGCGGCGGCAAACGTGGTTTGAGTTTTGCTCTTAACCCAAATAATCGCGATCTATTTCGTGAAAAGTTATCGGTGCTAAAGCTTGGTTTAGAGAATCGTTTGACCGATCGTATGGGTCTGCTCTCAGGAGGTCAGCGTCAGGCAGTCAGCTTGCTTATGGCATCCTTGCAACCCTCCAAAATCCTTTTGCTTGATGAGCACACCGCAGCCCTTGATCCTAAGACTGCCGCTTTTGTTTTAGAGCTCACAGACAAGATCGTCACTGACAATAATCTGACGACAATGATGGTCACCCACTCTATGCAGCAAGCATTAGCACATGGCACGCGTACGGTTATGCTACACCAAGGTCAAGTGGTACTCGATGTGGCTGGCGATATTCGTCGCGGCATGACGGTTCATGATTTACTCGACATGTTTGAGCAAACGCGCGGCGAAAAGGTTGACGATGATAGCCTAATCTTGAGTTAACACCGCAGCTCATTAGCTACCCTAAACATTACTCTAAAACCCTCAAGGATTAAAAATCTTTGCGGGTTTTTTGTGTCCACAACCTCTATTACAAATATGACTCTACAGTCATTTAATTTAAGGTTCATCGGTCAATAGGTTACTCTTACGACGCAAATGAGTTACAAACATTTAACATAGCTAAAACATATCGCAAGTTTATCATCTGCTTTGCTTACCAATACGTATCGAGCCTCTAAGTTAAATACTTATGTTCTGTTAGCTCATATCTGCTCTACAAAGCCATTCTTCTCTGCAAAGTCATATGGTACAGGCCGCTTAACCACTACTCTATATCTGCTCTCTATAGCTTATGCTTTATTCATAAATAGACGCCTATATAGAGTAGTCTCTATCATTTTTCGTATTACAGATAACTAGGGCTATAGGTCTTACTATAAGCAGTAACTTGTGGGCTCTTTAGCTTTGTAAGCTTTGTAAGCTTTGTAAGCTTTGCAGATAATGTGATTTTGCATATGTAATAACTACTATTTTATCCTAACAATTGCGAGGTATAAGTTTGAAAACTGAGTCATTGTTTCAATTCTCATCGTTGACCGTCATTTTGTTACTGCTGGCGTTTTATGGTGGTACTTATTTATTATCTTTACTCATTAAAAAAGACAAAGAATCAACCTCCGGCTTTATGGTCGCAGGTCACGGCGTTGGATTCGGTATGGGCGCAGCCAGCATGACCGCCACTTGGATCTGGGCGGCGTCATTTTATGCAGCGGCCACCTCTGGCTATAAATACGGCGTATCAGGTCCCATACATTACGGATTTTGGGGCGCACTGATGATTTTGTTCATCTACCCCTTTGGTATGCGCTTTCGTGAACTTGCGCCCAACGGTCACACGTTAGGCGAGCTTATTCACGCCCGTCATGGCTCATCAAGCCAATTAATTTTAGCCATATCCAACATTATGGGCAGCTTAATTAGCTTGATGGTCAACTTTACCGCCGCGGGCGCGCTAGTATCTGTATTATCGCCATTGTCGTTTCAAACTGGGGTAATCATCGCAGGCGTGGGCGTACTCAGTTATACCTTAACCTCTGGATTTCGCGCCTCAGTCTTTACTGACTTTGCGCAATTAGTTGCCTTGATGGCGATCGGTGTGGTCATTATTCCCGCCGTCTTGTTCTCTATGGGCGGCCCTGAGGTTATGGTAAGTGGTTTATCTAATTTGACTTTAGAGCAGCAAGACTTCTTTTCCTCTGAAGCCTTTTTGCAACAGGGCGCACCTTTTTTCGTTGCTGTCTTGGCTTATGCTATCGGTAATCAGACGATTACTCAGCGCCTGTTTGCGATTGACAAAACCAAGATCAAAGCGACCTTTGTTACCGCTACTGTCGGCTACGCAGGTATCGTTATTGGCCTAGGTATGATAGGTCTTATGGCACTCACTATCGGTGTCGAGCCTCTCGATGGCAATATGAACAACTTGATTCCGCAAATGGTCAGTATGTACTTGCATCCGGTCTTTATTGCCTTGTTCTTTATCTTGGTCATAGGGTCGTTATCCTCGACTGCGGATTCTGATTTGTCGGCGCTATCGACTATTATGATGGCTGATGTCTATGGTAAAAACATCGCCAAAAAAGGCGGCGTGAAACCCAAAACCATGATGCTCGTTGGTCGTGGCACGATGATTGTCGCGACGGCAGCAGGACTGATATTTGCAAGCTTTAAGCTTGATATTTTAGTCATGCTCGTATTTGTCGGCGCACTATGGGGCGCGGTTGTATTCCCTGTTATCGCTAGCGTGTACTGGAATCGCGTGACCAATACTGCCTTTACTGCCGCGGTACTAGTAGCACTGTTATTCTTCTGTATTGCCCGTTTTGAGCTGGTCTCTATTACTGGATTTACCGCTCTATTCTTCGAAGTTATGGCAAGCGTCGGTGCAGCTGTCGTTATTGGATTGATGGTTTTTGGTTTCTTAGGTCGCAAGATTGGCCTCGTCGCCGCTGCCGTCACTTTTATCTTGATGCTGATATTTGCAACAGGGTTTTTGCGTGATTATATGGTACTACTCGCCTCTTTAACGGCTTATGGTGTCAGCGCTGTTGTTTGTATCATCATTAGCTTGATGAGTAATGAGCGTTTTGACTTTGATCTCATCAAACAGCGCGTTGGTGATTATGATAAAAAAGCCAAAGTGCAACCAGTACCAAAGATTTAATACAAAATGACGGTTAGAGTATGAGTGCTAGTCATTTATGTCATAGCCGTTATTCATCAGCAAACAGGAGAAGACAGTATGGATAGCACTTTTATCTATGGACTTTATATTTTGATCTGGCCTGCGATAACACTCGGGGTACTAGTACTTATATGCACTGCAACCTATCGTGATATCAAAAAAGCTCAGCGCAATAATAAAGATATTATCTAACGAGTCTAGTCAAACGCTAGGCGCTGCTTTAATAGTAGGTTGTTATTAAACAGTTACTCACAGATGATTGACAAATAACAGGCCTTTAGCCAAAAAATAGCTTGTAATTTAAATTAGTTTTGCTAATATAGTGACCCTTGGCTGGGTAGCACAGTGGTTATGCAGCGGATTGCAAATCCGTAGACGCCGGTTCGATTCCGACCCCAGCCTCCATTTATTTTGCTCACTGTTTATAAGATTTGCGTTAATTTTGGCTTGCATTCTTAATATAACGGCTTATAATAGCGAGCACTTATCTAGTCATCAGATGGTCTATCAACTGATTGACGTATTAGATAATACAAGTTTTGCCCGGGTGGTGAAATTGGTAGACACAAGGGATTTAAAATCCCTCGCTAGCAATAGCGTGCCGGTTCAAGTCCGGCTCCGGGTACCATTATAGCAGTACTAAAAACACCGCAAATCGTTATGATTTGCGGTGTTTTTTTTATGTGTAAGCTATCAAAATGTTCGGTTTAAACGTCATATAGTGAGTCCTAAATAAAAAGAGTGCAGCTTTTACGGCGTGCTACTGGTATAAATTTTCTTTGCTTGCTGTGCGACTCCGTCACTCCAGATGCTGCACAAAATTCATCCCAGTAGCACTGTATTTATTTTATAGTGGATCGACTATATTAAGAGGCAATTAAACCAATAGTATATCTGCTCTGTCTAAACCACTTTATGCTTCTTAAAGTTCTCAGCCTGCTCGAATATCTCCTTGTAGACCTCTTTTGAATCCACAGGGGGATAGCCCCACGCGTCGAGCAATACCATCAAGTCAAACTGTAGCTCCGCTTTGATGTCATCACGCTTGTTCCAATCGGTGTATTTAGCCTTCTCATCGATGAGCTTTTTTACCTCTTTTGACAGCGCCACCAGCTTATCTTCTGGATAGGTAAAGTCATACTTATGCGCCAGTGATAGCAGAATGTCATAAAAGGCTTTTTCTTCAAAGTTGATACCCATCTCGCCAAAGGACGCCATCTCTGCGCGCAGCTCGTTATACATTTTTATAATCTCATCGGAGAAGTCGCTAATCACCTTTGGTTGTAGCACATCTTGCTCATCACGATCGTTATATTTTTCGATCAAAGCATTCATCTGTTTACTAAAATCAACGCCCTTTACCTTGTTGGTTTTTTTCAGCTCACCAATAGCTTTTGCCAGTAGCTGTTGTAGTAGCTCAAGCTTGGTATTAGGCTGCTTGATCGCCTCAAGCTTGGCTAGATAATCTTCATCGAAGATGTCAATCGCGCCATCTGAACCATCATCACCCAGCTTAAAGATCTCTTCTACCCCATCACTCATCAGCGCGTCTTTTACCAGATCACGCACCTTTTGATTCATCTGTTCGGTATCGGGTGCGCCGCCAGTGGTGATTTTGAAGATGATGGTACGTATAGCTAGGTAGTAATGAATCTTGTCCTTGTGCGCCTTTGTGAGCGCCTCACTACCCACGCAAATGTCATAGGCAGACTTTAGGCGACGGGCTAAATCCATAAAGCGTTTTTCTAGCTTTTTAGATTGCAGGGCAAAGTCAGCTGCTGCGTTTAAGCAGTTGAGCTGCTCTAGTGGCGTGCCGTTGAAGTAAGAATAAGAGTCAAATTTATGATAGACGGTATCAAGCAAGCTCAAGTGATCTTTGACCACCACCACTGACTTTTGGATGTCCTCGAGGTTTTGTACCTGACCGCCAGTGTAATGCGAGAGCGCCAGATTCATCTGCTTTTTGATGCCGATATAATCAACGACTAAGCCGCTCTCTTTGCCTTCAAACTTACGGTTGACCCGTGAGATGGTCTGAATCAGGCTGTGCTTTTGCAGCGGTTTATCAATGTAGATGGTATCGAGAAAGGGCACGTCAAAGCCTGTGAGCCACATATCGACGACGATGGCGATTTTAAAGTTCGATTTGCCGTTTTTAAACTGACGATCCAGCTCTTTGCGATAGTCTTTATTACCCAGATTATCCCACAGCTTTTTGGGATCATCTGGACTGCGGGTCATAATCATCTTGACTCGCTCCATGGGTTTGACCTTTTTCTTCTCGCTATCTGATAAGATTGAGCCTTCCTCGCATGCTCGCACCTCATCCCATTCAGGACGCAGCGCTATGATGTCTTTATAGAGCTGATAGGCGGCCACTCGGCTACTACAGACGAACATCGCCTTGCCCTTTTGGGTGGTGCCCTCGCTTACTCGCGCTTCATAATGCTGCACAAAGTCCTCGGCGATAGCTCTGATGCGGTCAGGATCACCCAAGATGGTCGACATACTCGCCATGGCTTTTTTGCTCTTGTCGACCTGATACTCATTTGCGCCCGACTCTACGCTATGGGTATAGTATTTTTCGACTTCATCAAGCTGTTTGCTATCAAGTAGCACTTTGGCGGCGCGACCTTCATAGACGATACGCACGGTGATCTCATCAAATACCGACTCGACCATGGTGTAGCTGTCGATGACTGGGCCAAAGACATCTAAGGTGGCGTCAATCGGTGTGCCTGTGAAGCCAACGTAAGTGGCATTGGGCAATGAGTCATGTAAGTATTTGGCAAAGCCGTAAGACTTCTTTACGCCATCCTCACTCACGGTGATTTTTTGCTGGAGATTGATTTGACTACGGTGCGCTTCATCTGAGATACAGATGACGTTGGTTCGCTCTGTGAGTAGGGCTAGGTCTTCGGTGAACTTATGAATAGTGGTGAGGAACACGCCACCACTCTTGCGATCTTTTAGCTTCTCTTGTAGCTCAGCACGACTCTCGACACTGGTGATGTTCTCATCGCCGATATAGGTTTTGGCATTGGTAAAGGTTTTGGATAACTGATCATCTAAGTCAGTACGGTCCGTGATTAAAATAATAGTTGGGCTACCCAGCGCCGCGTCTTTCATCAGCAAACGCGTGAGAAATAGCATAGTGTAGCTCTTACCACAGCCCGTCGCGCCAAAGTACGTCCCGCCCTTGCCATCGCGTACAGCATCGCTCTCATCAACCTTGCCGTTTGCATCTAGCACTTTCATATGGCGCTTAATATTATCAAACAGTTTGGTGGTCGCATAATACTGCGGATAACGACAAACGATTTTGTCGTCCTTGATAGAGGTGTCAGGTACATAGATAAAGTTGCGAATGACATCAAGCAGGCGCGCCTTATCAAATAAGCCGCTGATCATGGTCAGTAGTGAGTCGATACCGTCTTTCTCTAACTTCTCAACGCCTGTGACTTTACGCCAAGAGTAGTAAAACTCGTAAGGTGCAAAGAAAGAGCCCATCTTTGAGTTGACCCCATCGCTAATCACGCATAGCGCGTTATATTTAAACAGCTCTGGGATATCGCGCTGATAGCTTTTGGTTAGCTGAGTGTAAGCATTAGACAAAGTGGCGTCTTCACGAATGCTGCTCTTAAATTCAAACACCAACAGTGGTAAGCCGTTGATATAGAGAATGGCGTCGGGAATACGGGTCTCAAAGCCTTGTATCGCCATTTGGCTGACGATGCGATAGCGGTTGTTATCGAGTGCCTCATAATCGATCAGCTGGATGTATAAGTCTTTTTGGGTATGGTCTTCGCGCTTGAGTAAAAATCCATCAGCAATCCATTTCATAACGGCTTTATTGGTGTCGTACAGATCGGATGCAGGCAGGTAGTCGAGCTTATGGATGATGGCGTCAATCTCATAGTCAGTGATTGAGTCGGCTTGATAACGAGTGGCGAGAAACGCACGAAGATCGGACTTGATGAGCACGTCATCAGGATTACGGCCAGTCTCAAGACTAAGTGCCGCGCCTACGCTGTGCGGATAGCCCTCGGCTGCTAGTAGCTCGATAATGGCTTGTTCAAGTCGGTCTTCGGTGAATTTCAATAGGATATCCTTTTTAATATTTTGGTGCGTGAAACGACACCCTACCAAAACATCTTAAACCTGAATCATGCGTAGGGTGATTTCCAAGCACTGTTTATAATTTGAAACCTACCTTAAACTCGTGTCAGGTGTAGGGTGCTTTCTAAGCACCGTTTATAATTCGAAAATATTGTCGATGGTGCGTGGAACGCACCCTACAAGAACATCTTAAACCTGAATCACCCTACAGAATACTGTTTATAATTCGAAATATCGCCAATGGTACATTGGATATTATCCTACAAAAAACATCTTATTCTAAATTATTAGCAAATTTTGTTGGAAGTTCGATGACCTCTTTTCCCCAATCCACTGGATAGTAACCCTCTTTTACATAACGGTGAAAGCTAGAATATTGCCAATCACTTACCCTTTTAACCAGTCCATGTTTGACAGGATTGTAGTGCAAATAATTCATATGATTTATAAAATCCTCTTCGCTATGAATTTGATGTTCATAAAAGCGGCGCTGCCACAATCCCTTCTCGTTTCTATTAACCTTTGAAGTACTTAAGTCATCTGATGCCAGATGATATTGCGGGCAAGCCCTTGTTGTAAGGCGCTTTATACGTGACCAGCATTGACTATAGTTAGTATCCTCGTCTGTCATCTGCCAAATACAATGTAAATGATCAGGCAACTGTACCCATGCCAAAATTTCAAAAGGATATTGCTGCTGAACTGTTTTTATACTTGCTTTAAAGGCTTTCAAAAAGTCATCTTTACAAAATATTGGCCGTCTTTCATACGCAACCAATGTAAAAAAGTAGGTCGCGCCTTTAGTGTATGAGCGTATATATTGTGGCACTATTTTATAACCTATTTAGAATTTACATTTAAAACATTCATAAACTCAAATCTTGCGTAAGGTGCTTTTTAAGCACCGTTTATTTATTAGACTTTAGTGGTGCGTGAAACGACACCCTACAGAACCATCTTAAACCTGAATCACACGTAGGGTGCTTTCCAAGCACCGTTCATCATTCAAAACTTCGCCAATAGTGCGTGGAACGACACCTTACCAAACCATATTAAAATTGAATCACACGTAGGGTGCTTTCCAAGCACCATTTGTGTTTGTAAATCCTGCCAATGGTGCGTGGAACGACACCTTACCAAACCATATTAAACCTGAATCACACGTAAGGTGCTTTTTAAGCACCGTTTATTTGTTAGACTTTAGTGGTGCGTGAAACGACACCCTACAGAACCATCTTAAACCTGAATTACGCGTAGGGTGCTTTCCAAGCACCGTTTGTGGTTCATAATTTCGCCAATGGTGCGTGGAACGACACTCTACAAAATCATCTTTAACTCGAATCACACGTAGGGTGCTTTCCAAGCACCGTTTGTGGTTCATAATTTTGCCAATGGTGCGTGGAACGACACTCTACAAAATCATCTTTAACTCGAATCACACGTAGGGTGCTTTCCAAGCAACGTTCATCATTCAAAACTTCGCCAATAGTGCGTGGAACGACACCTTACCAAACCATATTAAAATTGAATCACACGTAGGGTGCTTTCCAAGCACCGTTTGTGGTTCATAATCTCGCCAATGGTGCTTAAAAAGCACCCTACAACGTATCAGAAATACGCAACTCACCTGACATTAACTTAGGTAGAAGGGTATCGCGGAGTTTGGAGAGGGTTTCATTTTCTTCGGCTGTACTTCTTAGCTTTTCATAAAATGGGTTTATAATAGCTGTAAATCTTTCATTAATTTTGCTACCTGAGTTTAAAAAAGGAATTCTGTTCATATTACCTTGATTAATTTTTAACTGAACAGCACCAGTTATATAAGCTGTTAGGTTTTGAGATTGCATAAATAACATTAAATGTTCTGTGCCAACTCCATTTTTTCCTTGCAAAACATGGGCATGGTTATTAACCCATGTTTTACCCCAAATGTATTGCACAAAAGGGCTGCCATCTTCTTTTATTACAGAACCATCCTCACCAATAAGTAAGTAAATATCATCAAAAATCCATTCATTGATATAATCCATGACTGATGTAGCGCCATGATAAGGAATAACGCCAGGCTTTTTATCTTCTCTTTGTTTTTTGGATAAAGGAACTCTTAATCTATCAAAACATATCGAAACGTCACCAAAACTCTCAACCACCCACCCCTTCGGAATCCAACCCATTTCCTCAGTAAACTCAAACTCATCAGGGAATAAACCTTGAATATCTGAATGGTCTTTTTTCTCAATCGCTTTTCGCTGCTCGGCACGTTCGATAAACTCATCAGGGATAGCATTACCAGCCGCGAGCGCATTATCAATAACAGGATCAAAATCAACAAACCAGCTTTTAAACAGTGCCTGCGCCATCGCTTCTAGCGTTTCGTTCATTTGGCGGTTAAGTTCGATTTTGTCGTCTAAAGAACCGAGGATATGAGCAATGGCTTTTTGTTCTTTGAATGAAGGAAATTTGAGCACTACTTTACGCAGTTCAGACTGCTTTATTCCTTTGACTGTAGTACCAGTGCCCCTACCATCAAGTTGATGTTGTACATATTCAGAAATCATTAAATACTTTAAGAAAGTATTATCTAAGATATCTTTTTTACCACGTAGAGTAATTACTCTTTGGGCTAATGCGATCTTTCGTCCATCTAATTGAGCAATTTCACCCAAAGGAGCTTCTGTAGTCATCACTACATCACCTTCATTAGGAATGCCTCGCCTCATCCAAGTATCGTAATCATCCTCAGATATAAACTCATTAACTGTTTCAATCCTTCCTCTCTTAATTATTTTTGCAGTAATAAGAGGGATTCCTGAATCAGTTTTTTTAGGAGTTTTTCCTCGATAATCAATAATAGCATCCATCGATTCTTCTAAAGTTAGCTCACACCAATCACTCGCCATAACCCAAACCCTCCAAATTCTGACGAATGGTTGCATCTAGTTTTTGTGACTCTTGCATTTGTGCATACAGCGTTTGACTTAGCTCTAGCATTTTTGTCTCAAACGGGATGCCATCATCCTCAATCGCTGCCGCGCCCACATAACGCCCCGGAGTCAATACATAGTCATTGGCTTTGATATCTGCTAGGCTTGCCGATTTACAATAGCCTGCCTCATCGCTATAGGCGTCATAACCACCTGCTTCTACCTCACCGCGCCACGCGTGATAAGTATTAGCAATGGTCTCGATATCATCGTTGCTGAATTCTTTATGAGTGCGATCAATCATACTACCGATAGCACGCGCATCGATGAATAGTGTCTCACCGCTACGATTACGCAGCCCACGTGCTTTGCTATCAGCGGAGGTGGCGGCTTTGTCTTTACTGATAAACCATAAGCACACCGGAATCTGCGTGGTATAAAACAGCTGACCGGGTAGCGCAATCATACAATCGATGAGATCGTTCTCGATAATCTGCTCGCGTATCTCGCCCTCACCGCTAGTGGTCGTCGACATCGAACCATTGGCCAGTACGAAACCTGCTGTACCGTGCTCAGACAATTTAGATATCATGTGCAATATCCACGCATAGTTGGCATTGCCCGTCGGCGGCGTTGGATAACCTGCCCAGCGTGGATCATCGACCAGCTCATCAGCGGCGCGCCAGTCCTTTTGGTTAAAGGGCGGATTGGCCATGATGAAGTCGGCTTTTAGGTCTTCGTGCTGATCTTTAAAGAAAGTATCGGCCGCCACATCACCCAAGTTGCTAGCGATACCGCGAATGGCAAGGTTCATCTTCGCCAGTTTGTATGTCGTGCTAGTATATTCTTGCCCATAGATAGAGACGTCTTTGGTATTGCCGTGATGACTCTCGATGAACTTGATGGACTGCACGAACATACCGCCCGAGCCGCAGCACGGATCGTAGATTTTGCCTTGATACGGCTCTAGCATTTCTGCAATCAGATTGACCACAGATTTGGGCGTATAGAACTCACCGCCACCTTTGCCTTCAGTGGCGGCAAACTTACCTAAGAAATACTCATAGACGCGACCGACGGTGTCCTCTTCAGGATTCCCGATGGTATCGATGTTATTGACTACATCGATCAGCGCGGCAAGCTTACTGGCGGTTAGACCCAAACGCGAAAAGTAGTTGTCAGGCAATGCGCCTTTGAGCGAGGGATTGGTCTTCTCTATCGTGCTAAGCGCCGTGTCGATCTTGAGGGCGATGTCTTCTTGCTTGGCGTTTTGCTGGATGAACTGCCAACGGCTCTCCTCTGGCAAATAAAACACGTTGTCTTTGGTATAGGCTTGCACCATGTCGATATGCTTCTCAAAGCCTGTATCAATGAGGGTTTGGCGCTGCTGCTCGAAAGTATCACTGATGAACTTGAGAAATATTAGGCTTAAGACGATATGCTTATACTCTGAGGATTCGACGCTACCGCGCAATTTGTTGGCAGCATCCCAAAGCGCTTCTTCAAAATTACCCTTGTCTGTTTTATCTTTTTTGCTTACTGGTGTTTTAGCCATGTTTTTTAGTTCTCTGTGTTTTGATACTTAATCACGCAACAAGCGCGTGATTAGCCATGCAAGAAAGGAATTTATTATGTGCTAACAATTTTAGCGAGATTGTACTTTTAAGCAAGTTTATCTACCAACTTATTTTTGGGGTTTGGCTGTAGACCTACTAAGCCCACAACCCCTCAGCGCTGATAGCATCAGCCTCAATAGTGGGATAATCTGAGAACCTAAGTTGATAGCCGCCAACTGTATTTGGGCGAATAGTACAATTCGCTCCCAATGGAAAGCTATGTTTTTGCGCGATATGTCCAAAGGTCATACCACTATAGATAGGCAGACCTGTGAGCTTGTGCAGCTGACGCACTACTGTGGCGACGTCATAGCGCTTATCGTAGCTATCCTCGCCAGTCCCTGTAAGTGAGCCAAAGACAATCGCCTGCTGATCCTGAAATACACCTGCTAGGTACAAATCATAGAGCATACGCTCAATGCGATAAGGCTGCTCGCCGACGTCCTCTAAGAACACAATACCGCCATCGATACGCGGCAGATACGCGCTACCTGCTAGCGATGACACCACACTCAGATTGCCGCCCCATATCGTACCTGTCATCGCCTGACTATCCTTGGTTGCCAAAATAGCAGGCAGATTGTCGCCAGTGAGCGCCGCACTATTGATCTCTATGCTCAGATTTGGATCGCTAAGCGCTTGGGCGAACTGACGGCAGCTGACTTGATCTGGCGTTATTTTGCCAAACTCGCTATAGAGCATAGGCGCGGCAAGCGAGCTCATAGCGCCTTGTGCCAGTAGTGCGCACTGAATGGCGGTCACATCGCTAAAGCCTGCTAGTATCGTACCGCGCTCTGTCATGATACGTCCTAATGTCGCCCAGTCGATCATAGGCAGCATGCGCATGGCCCCGTAGCCACCGCGCACGCCAAGGAGCAATTTGGGCGCGGCTATCGCCCCTGTAGCGATGTTCTGTAAGTCGCCGGCGCGCTGCGAGTCCGTACCAGCAAAACGCAAATACTGGCGGCTAACGATACTAGGATTATCCACTCTAAACCCAGCGCAAGCCAAACGCTGGAGTCCCAATGCATTGCGCTCATCACTACCGCCGACGTTGGAGCTGGCAAATAGCCGCGTCTCGATAGTAGGCGTAATACAAGTAGGCGGCGCGAATGCTGATGACACAGGGTCACGGGCAACTGTCCTTGGCAAATCATCCTTGGTTAGCGGACTACTATCAAAACCATCAAGCGCTAGTGTGCTTGCTACACTTGGCTTTGCCAGCATACCAATGCTTGCACCTGCGCCTAAACGCTGTAAAAACTGGCGACGGTTTAGTCTTGATAAGATAGTAACCATTGATATACCTTTTAATAATTTGACTGATGCTAGGGCGTGTTTGATAATTCACAAATACGCACTGACAGAGACTATTTTTTAGTCGATTCAAAGATAAAAATAGTAAGTTTAGTCATTCTAAGCGTCTATTTTTATCAAAGGAGCGGCAAAAAAGAGTCCTGTCCTTTCAGGCTGATGCTAAAATTGCCCCCCAGCTCTATATAAGCAGTGTGTTGCAAGTCTAGCTAAGGTCTAGACATTATCTTTAACTTGCGCCATGTCTGGAACACAGCTTTGATAAACTAGCAGCGATCAGCAGTGCCATGGTTGAATGTTCAACACGCCTTAGTTATCTAAATAGATACTAAGAACGTCTTTTACAAAAGCGTAACGCGTACTCAGTCTTTATTTTTGACCTCGCATTATAACGCAGCTCAAAGCGGTAGAATCAGTTGCCACATTTAATTTATCACAACAAAACGATACACAGTCACTCATAGTCTTATTTGGATGCACTCACGACTCTTGCTATAGTAAGGAGCGCCTGACATACAATAACTAACGACCAAAATTAAGGATATAAAAATGGCTGACAAAGAAAAAGACAAAGACAATAAAAATCTCATCGACAATATGAAGCTTATCTTAGGTAAAGAAGATAAATTAAATGATCAACTTGAGAACGGTCGCGGCCTTGAGCGTTACGCCAAGGATTTGCTCCTTTTGCTAAGCCTAGTAAAAGACTACTATCAAGGCAATTATCGCGATATTCCCTACAAGACCATATCAGCAGCAGTGGTTGGCCTACTCTATGTCCTAAACCCTATCGATATCATTCCAGACTTTATACCGTTTATCGGTCAGATCGATGATGCACTGGTACTCAAGTTTTGTCTCAAGCTGATGGAAAAGGATCTGCTAAAGTACAAAACTTGGAAAGATGAGCAGACAGCAGCCAAAGATGGTGACAAACCATCAGAGACTACGGATGAAAAGGCGCAGAATAAAGACAAGGACAAAAAGAAATCCGCTAAAGAGTCAAAATAACTCGCTCACCATAGCTATCAGGTAGTACTTGTAGCAAAAACACGCTCAATGAGAGACTCATTAACCGTGTTTTTATTTACTCGCTTAATCGCGCTAATCGTCTCAAACTTGTCCTAGTCTGGAACGTCATAATTGGCTTTTTCTGGATTAAGACCAAATGAGTAGACAAAGGTGGCAACGAGACTGTTGACTATAATAAAAGGCAGATCAAGAGCGACATGCCCAAGGATATAGCGCCCCAGCATCCACGACACAATTAGCATAACAATAAAGAAGCCAGCCAGATAACCCAAAATCGCTGGATGTTTTAGGTGATAAGGCTGCTCAGGGTTTTTGTCAAGCAAATAAAGTCGAACCGCCCAGCCTGCTGCATAAGATAGGCCGCCCAACACCACATAACCCAAAAAATTCATATTTTTAACTCAATTAATCGTTTTTGATTGACAAGATTTACCTATTCTATCAAGCGATATCAAATGCTTTCGTTCACATTATCAATGACGATATCGGCATGCGGATTAGCCAAAATATCGGTATTGATATCATCGCACTCGACGCGGTAGATGGTATTAGCGCCGCGGTAGATGTAGGATAGATATTCGCTGTCAAGTAGCGGGTCGATATTAGCATAGACAGGCTTGACATGGGCGAGTACCAGCACTCTATCAGGACGCGCGATGAGGGCATCGACATTGTCAGGGTCAATAGAAAAATAGGTCGGTATTTCACTGTTATCGAGCACCTCTAAAGGCTCAGGATCATCCCAAACTCGCCCGCTACTGGCAGGCTCTTTCATTTGCATCACGCGCATCCCATCAATCTCGCTCACCTTTATTTGAGCAGGCTCATCATGGCTGACCGTATAGCAGCCGTCAAATACAGACAAGTTAGGTGACGCGGTAGCTACTACGCCATCTGCCGTGGTGTCGTTGCTACAACCTATAAACACTAAGGCACTACTCACAACCAAGACAACTTTACATGCTGCTAATCGGTGACGTCTAACGGTTTGAAGTAATGACATGCTAGGGTTTTCCTAAATAATGAGGTAGAAGCGATGCAATGCGCGTTTGCGATAATTTTAGCAAAAAAATAAATCTGGTTTTGTTGTGATATGTGGTTTTAGGAGTTTATTGCTGACAGTCGCCCCTATCGACGACGTATTTGCTATAATCAAAGGCATAAATCTCACAGCTATTATTTGCTAAAATACGCTCGATACTGGTTTTTTATCTGCGTCTAAGACCCTACGCAATCCTCTATTTTTATCTTAATTCATTGAGTTTTTATGTCAGACAATCCATCTTTATCAGTCGCCCCTAACCCTTTAGACGCCAAACTAGATACTACAGTTGCCTACACTGACGGCGCTTGTAAAGGTAATCCTGGCGCTGGTGGTTGGGGCGCACACCTTATATTTAGCGATGGACGTACGCAGGATTTATATGGCGGCGCTGATGCGACGACCAATAATCGTATGGAGCTTATGGGCGCGATCAAGGCGCTTGAGCATAGTCCAAAGGCGCAAAAGATTGAGATTTGGACTGACTCTAGTTATGTTCAAAAAGGCATAACAGAGTGGATTGAGGGCTGGAAAAAGCGGGGCTGGAAAACGGCAAGCAAAAAACCTGTTGCCAACCAAGATCTGTGGCAATTGCTAGATGAGAATTGTCAGAACCGTAAGGTCGCTTGGCACTGGGTCAAGGGTCATGCCGGTCACGCGGGTAATGAGAAAGCGGATGAGCTGGCAAACCTCGGTGTCACCTCTAGTCATGAGCCGCCTCGCCAGTCATTAGCACCTGATATAGATAAAAAAAAAGCGCAAATAATGCCTGATGACGACTGGATCAATTTAGATCCTTTAGGTTTTAATATGATGGATGAGCTGAATGAACAAGAGCCAGACTTGCCTAATACTCAGCCAAATACTACTGCTACTACGAGTACTAAGATGACAAACCCTGATAATCAAACCGGCGATATGCCTACAACTGACAGCGCAGCTCCCAAGTTTGATGGCGATACCAGCCGCGCCAATCCACACTTTCGTCCTTTGCTTCCAAAGCCCATCCATCGTCATGAGACTGATCGCCAGCTCATCATGGATACAGAGACCACAGGGCTTGAGGCATTGGGTGGCGACCGTATTATTGAGGTCGGTATTGTTGAGATGGTGGCGCGCAAGTTTACGGGTGAAAAACTTCACGTCTATATCAATCCGCAGCGCGGCATGGATGAAGAGGTTATCCGTATCCATGGTATCTCAGAGGCGTTTTTGACCGACAAACCCACCTTTGATCAAGTCGCAAAAGATCTTTATGACTTTATGGATGGTGCTGAGATTATCGCTCACAACGCCTCATTCGATATGAACTTTTTGAATATGGAGTTTGCCAAAGTAGGCTTGTCAGACTTCGCCGAGCGCGTACAAGTGACTGACTCTCTATTGATGGCAAAGCAGCAATACCCTGGACAAAAAAACACTCTAGATGCACTCGTACGTCGCTTAAATGTCGGTAAGCAAGACCGTACCTTTCACGGGGCACTGCTAGATTCTGAAATCCTAGCGGAAGTCTATCTAGCGATGACCGGGGGTCAGGTTACGCTCGCTATTGAAGAGGACATCCAGACAGATGGCGGACAAGCGGCGCATGCGAATTTTTCTGAATTGGCATCCTTGCTATTAGCATCAAGCTTAGATGAGGATGCCAATCAGCACTGGTTTGCCTCTTTGGCAGATAAACATCCTGAAATAAAAGCTCAGATATCGCAATAAACGCCCCAAAAAGATAACAGCTTGCACGTATCACAGACAGATGTAATGATAAGCTGCTGAGCGGATGCTCATAGACACAAAGCTTGATTTGCATTATTGTAGAACTCATTTATGGCAGCCTTGTCTACCCTCTCTTGCTATCGGCACTACACGGAATAACAATTATGAGCCAGTCTGAGCAAATAAAACTACTCGCCCCAAGCTTAAGTGTGACCAATTTTAATCTGCCATCTCTGCATCTGTTATATGATGAGATTATTGCCACATTGACTCAGGTTGAGAGGCATTTAACTGAGTTTAACGATCATCATGATCAAGCGCCGTTATTGCTAGACTCCGTGGAAGCGCTTGAGCAATTGTCTTGCGTCTTTGAGCTGATCTCTTTGGCAGGTGGACAAGTCCTTAGCGCTGCTATCGCGCAAGGATTGCAGCGGATCCATGATAACACTGAGCAAAACGATACTGCACTCATTATGGACTTATCAGAGGCCATCATGACGCTTGATCGTTATGTTGAATTTGTACTATTAACAGAGACGGTAGAGCCTACGTTATTATTACCTATTATCAACAAGTTGCGCGCCCACAGCGGCGCTGATCCCATAGCGTCTGACTACTTTAGTGCCTTTGGTAATAGTAGCGTCACTATCGCCAATCCTGAACAAAACTTTCAGGTATTAGATACTCTAAATCTCGACAGCGAGCTTTTGACCTATGCTTATCGTAGCGGTCTTGGTGTGGCTTTATTACATCAAGCAGGTCAATTGACGCCAGAAGATGAGCAAAAGCTTAACGCTATGAGTGATGCATGCGATTTGATCGCCGCTCATACCGATAGCTTATTTTGGCAAGCCGCCTCGGCCGCGGTCACTGATCTTGCGGCTATTATGCCTTTGAGTTTGGATCAAAAACATACGCTTATTTATCTAGAGCAGCAGTTTTATGGCTACTTGCCGGCGATGGATAAGCGGTTTGCTGATTTGGTCAGTTTTGCCTGTAAGCGCGATAACGCTAAAGTAGAAGCGCTGCGCAAACAATACGCGCGCAACCGACTCCAAGAGCCGCAACTTGAGCAAATGCGCAAGTTCTTATTCGGTCCTAATCGCGCGCTGGTTGATAGCCTCAATAGTATTATCCAAGATCAAATCAATGCTATCAAAAAACAAGTCGATGATTATGCGCGTGCCAACCTAGCAGCCACTCGTCCATCGCATCAGATAACGACCACGCAAATTACCGATGATCTGCGCGCTTTGAGCTCAGCGCTACGTTTGCTTGGTTTATCGGATGCAGCGGATAGTTTAGATGAGGCCGCAGCAGCTACTGCAAACTGGCAAAACCCTGAGCCCAAGGATTTCGATCATCTATTATTAGCGCTAGTGCAGGCTGAGAACGCTATGATAGCGATGGCTGAGATGCACACGCCTGGAGCGGTGTATCTGCCTTTGAATAATCCTCGTATCTCTTTGCATCAGCTCAACTCTGCTTACAATACTCTGGTTCAAGAGAGTCGCCGTAGTATCGCTAGTGCTGAGCAATCGATTACAGATTACTTAGCAGACAACGCGCGCGAGCTGTCCCTTATTGAGACCCTGCCGACGTCTTTAAAACAAGTCGCCGGTGCGGTCCGTTTTTTGCAGTTGCCCGCCTCTGCTAGTATGCTCAATCAATTGGTCATTTATTTAGAGGAGCGTATAGCGCAGGGAGTAGCGATAGAGGATCAAACGCTTGCCCATATCGCTGATGTGATTATGGCCGTAGACTATCATCTCGATGGATTTGAGCATAACAGACCACAAAATAAGCAAGCTCTTGATGTGGGTCAGTATAGTTTGAGTCAATTGTTTGCTGCGTGATGCTCTTTTAAACTGACTCGTTAAAGGCGACTGGCTGCTAGGCTTCATAGTGATGCTAGGCTCCATAGTGCTGCTATGCTCCATAGTGCTGCTCTGTTGCAATAATACTATAACTTTAATTTTGGATAGTGTGCGATGACCTGCGCTTTTATACTCAACGACGATACTATCCTTTGCCAACAAACGCCTGATGGTATGCGTCCTTTGTCCGTAGCGCTGCCACATTTAGAGGATGCTAATAGCAGCGAGGCGCCAAAGTATCAGCTTGGTCGCGTGCAACTCTTTGAGAGTGTGGCGCCTCATCACAGGCTCCCTAAGCACTATAGCGCAGTTAGATCTGATGATGTCTCTGATAGCACAACGTCTTACATGGTAGCCTATGAGAATGCAGCTGAGACGATAGCGATTAGTTATGACTACGCACTTGCTCATAATATTAAGCTGCCCTTAACCGACACAACTGCGTTTGTGGCTTATCGTCAGCTGATAACCGAGTTGCCAGCCGCCCTTTGCGATCAGCTCAGTCAAGCCATGCAGTTATTGCGCTGGCAAGCAGATACCCAATTCTGTAGTCGCTGCGCCGCTCCCGTTATATTAGCCGCGCAAAACGATCGCTCTATGGTATGTCCCATCTGCAATTTGCGTCAGTATCCTCGCGTACAGCCTTGTGTTATCACAGCTATCACTCGCCCTAACCCTAGTACAGGTGAGACGCAGATACTATTGGCGCATCATCATCGCTACGGTACCCTCAAGCTGCCTTTGCAATATGGCTTGATTGCAGGATTCGTCGAAGTAGGCGAAAGCTTGGAGCATGCGGTCGTGCGTGAAGTTGGCGAGGAGGTTGGCATTACTCTTAAAGATATTGCCTATGTCAGTAGTCAGCCTTGGCCTTATCCTTCTAATTTGATGCTTGGCTTTCGTGCCTCTTATGTAGGCGGTGATATTGTGCTCCAAGAAGATGAACTCTCTCATGCAGATTTCTTTGATCTCTCAAACTTGCCAAAAATACCTGCAAAAGGCAGTATTGCTTACAATCTTATTGCTCAAATTGCGCACGAAGAAGGCGTTAGTCTGTAGCCGCTATTTATATATTTTTACGTTTGACAATCTGCATTTAGCTATCAACGCTCATGCTATCTTTAGATCCAAAGTCAGCAAGGTTATTATTCGATGTCAACCATTACCCGTCTCGATCATCTCCCTATTTTGTTTGATACCTTAGCTTTAGACGAGCAGCCTATAGAGGTTCAAGAGACTATTGCCCGTATTGATGCCTGCCTGCCGCAGACTCAGTGCGGCCTATGCGAGCATCCTGATGGCTGCCTGCCTTATGCTACTGCCATCGTTACAGGCAATGAACCCTTTAATAAATGCGTACCAGGCGGTCAGCCAGTCACAGATGCAATTAGACAAATACTGACCTCTATCGATGAGCAACAATCGCTAACGGCTGCGCCATCGCAGTGGCCAATCGATGTGCGCTCAGAGCGACCCACTGAAGTACGCGCAATCATTCGTGAGGATGACTGTATCGGCTGTACCAAATGCATTCCCGCCTGCCCTGTCGACGCTATCGTTGGTACCGGTAAGCATATGCATACGATATTTACTGATCTATGCACAGGCTGCGAGTTATGTATCGCGCCATGTCCTGTTGACTGCATTGATTTGGTTGTAGTGGACAGGCAGCTATCAGCGTCACAGCGCATGCAAGAGCAAGACGATTTGCGCCATCGTTATCACACGCATCTAAATCGCGTGACTCGCCAGCTCATGGGTAGTCGTAACCAAAAGCCTGTTGTCAGCATGATGGAGGCCAAGCTCAATAACGCCGCCACGCAGACCCTAGATATCAGTGAGCAGCAAGCAAAAAACACCATTGCCGCCGCCAAGTTACGTAGCAAAATCAAAAAGCTTGAAAAACAGCTTAGCGCGCGCCCTAATGCCTCAAAACAAGCTGAGCTAGAAGCGCTACAAAGTGAGCTCGCGCAGCTTTGAATGCTCTACTTTAGCTGTTAAGTGCATAAATTGAATGTATCCAAAAATTAAATAAAGACCCTTGATATGAGCAAAACAGTCAAACACAAAACCGCTGACACGCCGCCATCACGGCGTATGCCCAATCGTGATGTGCGACCTTTTTTTGAAAAGCTAGCGGCAACGATTGAAGACCCTGTCACCGAACTGCGCTTTGAGAGTAATTTTGAGCTGCTCATCGCAGTTATTCTCTCAGCACAAGCGACAGATATCAGCGTTAATATTGCCACCGATCAGCTATATCCTGTAGCCAACACCCCTAAAGCGATTTTGGAATTAGGCGAAGAAGGACTAAAGCCTTATATTAAAAACATCGGTCTATATAATGCCAAAGCCAAAAACATTATCAAGACCTGCCGTGATTTGATTGATAAATTTGATAGCCAAGTGCCTGATAACCGTAAAGATCTTGAGTCATTAGCAGGCGTCGGGCGTAAGACGGCGAACGTTGTTCTTAACACCGGTTTTGGTCAGCCTACCATGGCGGTCGACACTCATATCTTTCGCGTAGGCAATCGTACAGGGCTTGCCACGGGCAAAAATGTGCTGATCGTTGAGCAAAAGCTGGTCGAGCGTATACCTGAGGATATGATGATGGACGCGCATCACTATCTTATCTTGCATGGGCGCTATACCTGTCAAGCGCGTACACCTAAATGCGGTGCGTGTCCTGTCTTTGTAGAGTGTATGTTTAAAGATAAACTGGCGTTTTTAGAATTATAGCTTATGTCTAACTAAAGTCCGTTTGATACCTGCAAAGTGTATCGTCAACATCACGTTACGTCATAGTCCTATCCACCGCTAGAGTTTTGGCGCGATACACGGTAAAATGTGCTAATTTTTTGCGTCATTTTTATCCTATATTTTGATATACCTTTACTAATGACTGAGTTTGTAGACTCCAGTCCTTACCATTAAGCGACCCTATTATGCGTGAATACAGTTTATTTACTTCAGAATCCGTGAGCGAAGGTCATCCTGACAAGATGGCTGACCAAATATCAGATGCCATTCTTGATGCTATTCTGCGTGAAGACTTACAAGCGCGCGTCGCCTGCGAGACTCTTGTCAAAACAGGTGCGGTTGTTTTAGCGGGCGAGATTACTACGACCGCCAATATCGATATCGAGCGTCTCGTTCGTGATACGGTCAATGGTATCGGCTATCATCACTCAGACTTAGGATTCGATGGCGAGACTTGCGCGGTGATCAATATGATCGGCAAACAGTCTCCTGAGATTGCTCAAGGCGTTGACCGCACTGATCCTGAAGAGCAAGGCGCAGGTGATCAAGGGCTTATGTTCGGCTATGCCAGTAACGAGACTGACGTCTTGATGCCAGCTCCCATCGAATACGCCCATCGTCTTATGCAGCGCCAGTCTGAGCTGCGCCGCGCAGGCGATCTGCCATGGCTGCGCCCTGATGCCAAAGCGCAAGTTACTCTCAAATACGATGGCAGTCGCCCTGTGGCTATCGATGCGGTCGTCCTCTCCACCCAGCATGATCCTAGTATCTCGCAAAGCGATTTGCAAGAAGCTATCATGGAGAATATTATCAAGCAGGTACTGCCCGCTGAGCTACTACACGCAGGAACCCGCTATCATATTAACCCAACGGGCAAGTTCGTTATCGGCGGCCCTGTTGGAGACGCGGGGCTCACAGGTCGCAAGATTATCGTCGATACTTATGGCGGTATGGCGCGTCACGGCGGCGGTGCTTTTAGTGGAAAAGATCCCTCAAAAGTCGATCGCAGCGCTGCTTATGCGGTACGTTATGTCGCCAAAAACATCGTCGCTGCAGGTCTAGCTGAGCGCTGTGAAGTACAAGTGAGTTACGCTATCGGTGTCGCTGAGCCGACGTCTATCTCGGTCAATACCTTTGGAACGAGCAAGATCAGTAACGATGAGATTATTCGCTTGATTCGCACGCATTTTGATCTGCGCCCTTACGGTATTACGCGTATGCTTAACTTGCTCCAACCTATGTACCAGCAAACGGCGACTTTTGGACACTTTGGTCGCCCAGGCTCTGAGACCGCCTTTACTTGGGAAAAAACAGACAAAGCCGATATTTTAAAAGCAGATGCCGGTTTGTAAATTTTATAATGCTCATACTACCCTTATTAGGAGTCCCTTATGTCACAAGATAATGTTCAAAATCATGACCCTATTCAGCAAGATGGTTTAAATACAGACAACACTGTCGAGATTACTCCTGAGATGCAGGCGTTTTATCAGCGTGCTGACGCTATCATTGGCGTGGCTAACAGCCAGCTAGGTCCAGACGCACATTCGGGTCAAGTAGGCGCATCACTACTATACGCCGCTGCCCGTTATAGCGCTTCAGTCGCCTCTATTGGCTTCGTTAAGGGTGAAGATTTTGCCAAAGAAAAAGACGATATTGTTGAGTTCTATGTCAAACAGTATCGCCAAATGCTCAGCGATAACTTAACGGATTACGCTCAGAACTTTGATAACTACGTACAGCTTAACCAAGATGATAAGTCTGCTAAATAACGTCAAAAATCACAAGCACCATCAAAAACAGCCTATTCTCATAATAGGCTGTTTTTTTGTCTGTCGTAAATGGCTTGATTACTCATAACTCACTGCTAGTGAAAATTTCTTACTAACCATACAAAAAAATGCCCAGCTTATAAAAGCTAGGCATTAATCAATAAAAGCTATAATTTATATTTAAACGTCTTTATCGATCGGAGGCGGTCCGTCTAGTAGCTCTTCATCGCGGAACTCATTGGCTGAATTATGCTCAGCGGATTCTTCGGTGATAAACCACTGCTGATTACGATAAAGTATCAAGCGATCACGGCTTAGACCGCGCAAAAGCGAGTACATCATAATCAAAATAACAATGGCAAAAGGAAACCCTGAGACAATGGATGCCGCCTGCAAGGCTCCTAGCCCGCCTGCTGCCAATAGTACTGCAGCGATAACACCTTCTGTACCTGCCCAAAACAGTCGCTGAATCTTTGGCGGATTGGTATCACCACCTGAGGTCAGCATGTCAATGACAAAGCTGGCAGAATCTGATGAGGTAACAAACCAGAGTACGATCATCACGATAATCAAGAAGGATACCGCTTCAGTCAGGGGATAAAATTCCATTAATGCAAAGATCGCACTACCACTGTCTGCGCGTACAGCATCAACCAAACCTGGACTCATAATAGCAGGATCAGCTGCCGCCATAAGCTCCATATTGACCGCAGCACCGCCAAAAGCGGTAAACCAGATAAATAGTATGGTAACTGGTATCAATAACACGCCTAAGATAAACTCACGAATCGTACGACCACGAGAGATACGTGCAACGAATACACCAACGAATGGTGACCAGCTAATCCACCAAGCCCAGTAAAAAATAGTCCAATACTGCTGCCAATTCTCTTCACCTTCATACGATTCTGTCCATAACCCTAATGGTATGGCTTGATGTAGATAATTACCGATATTCTCGACGAAGCTATTAAGGATAAACTGCGTCGGGCCCAAGATAATCACAAAACTCAGTAGCACGATCGTCAAGAATATATTGATATCACTTAAGCGCTTGATACCCTTATCTAGTCCCAAGAACAGTGACATCCCTGCAAATACAGTAATCACAGCAATCAACACAATCTGCGTAGTAATATTATTTGGGATACCAAACAAGGTATCAAGACCTGAATTGATCTGTAATACCCCAAGCCCTAGCGTCGTTACCACACCGAACATCGTACCAAATACCGCTAGGGTATCGACCGTATGACCCATAGGGCCATAAATCTTTTTGCCGATTAGCGGATAAAGCGTTGAGCGAATGGCTAAGGGCAAGCCAACGCGGTAATGAAAATAAGCCAGTGCTAAAGCGACAATGCCATAAATGGCCCAGACATGAAAACCATAATGCAAGAATGAGATATTCATCGCAAGCTTGGCAGCTTCAATGGTCTCAGGATCACCAAGTGGCGGCGCCATATAATGGTATAGCGGCTCAGCGGTACCCCAATACAATAGCCCAATACCGATACCTGCTGAGAACAGCATACCGATCCAGGATATCAGGTTGTATTCAGGTCTCTCGGTTTGATGGCCCAGCCGAATATCACCGTAGCGGCTAAAGATAAGATACACACTCATCAAGAGCGCCAGATTGACCACGACAATAAAGAACCAACCAAAGCGTATTGATACAAAAGCTTTGGCTTCGTTAAAAACAATTTCTGCTTGCTCATTGAATAATGCACCAAAGATAATGAAGACAATAATCAAAATCGCAGAAGTCAAAAATACAGGTTTATTTACCCGCGGAAAAGGCCCTAATCGGCCAACTTTTACATGATCCATAGGGGTTCCAAAAGTTAAAATTGCGTCACCATACCAAGGTATGAGCCAATTATCAAATTTAACGCTAACCTAACAGTGTTAGCTTTATTAAAAATACTAGTGAAACATTCAAGTTTGTTTTATCAAATGACCAAAGCAAACTTAAATATTTGACAAAAAATAGACCCTAATTTACCTATAAATTAGGGTCTAAACGCTATGATGAATACTTAGTCACCTTTAACGATCTTTGGTGGCCCTTTTAGTAGATGCTCATCAGTGAACTCATTAGCTGTATTATGATCAATAGACTCATCAGTAATGAAACGCTGCTGCGCACGATAAAGAATCAAGCGATCACGGCCAAGACCACGCCACAAGGCATACATCATGACAAAGATGACGATAGCAAAGGGTAGTCCTGCTACAATAGCCGCCGCTTGCAATGCACCAAGCCCACCTGCAGCGAGCAAAATTGCGGCAATAAAGCCTTCCATCGTTGCCCAAAACAGACGCTGAATCTTTGGTGGATTGGTATCGCCGCCTGCGGTGAGCATGTCAATGACAAAGCTTGCAGAGTCAGACGAGGTTACAAACCACAAAACAATCATAATGACAATCAGTAGAGTAAGTGGTTTCGTTAACGGATAATACTCAACCAACTTAAAGATTGCGCTACCTGTATCTGCTTGTACGGCCTCTATTAGTCCAGGGCTTACTAGAGCAGGATTAAGGGCAGCAAGTAGCTCCATATGGATAGCTACGCCACCAAAAGCTGTGAACCAAAAGAACAAAATAGTCATCGGTATCAGTAGCACACCCAAAGTGAACTCACGAATAGTACGACCGCGAGAGATACGCGCTATAAATACACCAACGAATGGTGCCCAGCTTACCCACCATGCCCAATAAAATATCGTCCAACCGCTCTGCCAATCAGTACCGCTATACGACTCGCCCCAAAAACTAAGTGGAACCACTGCCGCTAGGTAATTACCGATATTTTCAAAGAAGCTATCAAAGATAAATAGTGTTGGGCCTAAAATGACCATGAATGCTAATAGCAAACCTGTCAAACCCATGTTGATATCACTCAAGCGCTTGATACCTTTATCAAGTCCAAGCATCAAAGAACCACAAGCAAGCAGAGTAATAAAGGCAATGATCGCAAATTGCACACCAAGACTATTAGGAAGACCAAATAGGTTTTCAAGTCCTGAGTTGATCTGCATGACCCCTAAACCTAAAGAGGTCACAACGCCAAACATCGTACCAAATACTGCTAAGATATCAACAGTATGGCCCCAGCGCCCGTAGATTCTTTGACCTAATATTGGGTATAGCGTTGAGCGAATAGAGAGTGGCAATCCACGTCTAAAGTGGAAGTAAGCCAATGATAGCGCGACAATGGTGTAGATTGCCCAAGCATGAAGTCCCCAATGCAAGAACGAGATATTCATCGCCTGTTTGGCCGCCTCCATAGTCTCAGGTTCAGCCATTGGCGGCGCCATATAATGGTATAACGGCTCAGCAGTACCCCAATAAACCAGACCGATACCGATACCCGCTGAGAATAGCATGCCGATCCAAGACCCCAGACTGTACTGCGGTCGCTCGGTTTGCTGACCCAAACGTATATCGCCGTAGCGACTTGCTATAAGATAAATACAAAAGACTAAAGCCACATTCATAAGTAGAATGAAGAACCAGCCAAAGTTAGTCGTAATAAAGCTTTGCAGATAACTAAAAAGCGCACCAGCAGTTTCAGTGAAAAATGCGCCAAAAATAATAAAACCAACAATGAGAATACTCGATGTGATGAAGACGGGCTTGTTTACCCTAGGAAAAGGGCCAAGCCTTTCAACTTTTACATGATCCATTCGCTAAGTAACCTTAATTTTTTAGGAGTTTTACCTTAACAAGATAACGCACAACTATCAAATATAAACCAAGTACTTACAAGTCCTTATTGAATAGAAACAAACCTCAATATCATCAACTAAAAACATTGTTTCACTATTAATAAAACTACTACTCTATTAAAACAGTAGCAGTGTGATTGAGCGATAGTATTGTTATTGGGGCAATAGCTGTAGCAATCTGCCATCATCGCCATCCTCAAGCAGCCATACCTGACCCTCTACGGTTGTCACATTACGAATTCTTGCGCCCATATCATAGCGATAGCGCTCACTGGCACTGCCTGCCGCGTCCATATCAACAACAATAAGCGCTTTGGAGGATAATCCACTCATCAAAGCCTTGCCCTGCCAGGCTGGAAAGTCGTTTTGACTGCCTGAGGTGTAGATACTTAGAGATGATGGTGAAATAACAGGCGTCCAAGAGACTTTAGGCGGCTCAAATTCAGGACGAGTATCATGATCGGGTATGTCTGTACCAGAATAATTACGACCGTTTGAGACCACAGGCCAGCCATAGTTATTGCCCTTGACGATCAAATTATACTCATCACCGCCGCGAGGTCCCATCTCGTTACTCCATAGTCGGCCCGACTCATCGAACGCCATACCGAGTACATTTCGATGACCCGTACTCCAAAACTGGGCGCTGATGTCGTTGTTGTTGGCATAAGGATTGTCACTAGGGATAGTCCCGTCAGGATGCAAGCGGATAATTTTGCCAAGATTCAAGCTCATATCTTGCGCAGGCTGTTTTTCTTGGCGATCGCCTGAGCTGATATAAAGGTAGCGTCCATCAGGTGAGAACAACAAGCGATGACTATAATGTCCTTGCCCATCGATTTTTTTGTTTTGCTGCCAGATAGTGCTGATGTTTTGTAGACTTGGCTTATCGGTATCTAAACCGCTAAGCGTCGCTTTGATAACCCTTGCCCCATATTTATTACTATCAGCACCACTACCCGCTTCGGCATGACTGATATAAATGGCATTAGTCATCCTAAAATCTGGCGCTAAAGTCACATCTCCTAAGCCGCCTTGTCCGCCATAAGCCACCTCTGGCACACCTGCGACTTGGGTTTTGGCTCCCGTCTGCGTATCGACTACAAGCAATTCACCTGACTTTTGCGTGACTAGTAACTCAAGCGCGTCATTTCCTGTTTTTGGTAGTGCAGTCATCGCCCATGGCTCATTAAAGGTGGCGACAGCTTTAGTCGTAAATTCAGGTTTTTCAGTATCATTGGCTTGCGACATGCTCGCTGAGCTACTTTGCTCCATATTGGCTGTTGTCGGTTCAGAGCAAGCGGCTGTACTTATTAGTAATGCGGCTATGGCTAGTGGTGCGCTATTATATTTGCTATAAATGGTCATAATATTTATCCCTATTTATTTTTAGGTAAAATTGACTATATTTCTAATATAGCAAGCAAGAGCACAATTGGCGTACAGATTATGTTTTTCTATAAAAAACCCCTTAACTGCGCTCGCAGATAAGGGGTTTGGGATAATACTATCGGTACGATTAACTGACTCGCAATTTACCAAAGGTCAGCTTGTCATTAGCATCGACTTCAACTTTGATGATATCTCCTGCGACAAAATCACCAGCTAAGAGCTTCATCGATAGTGGATTTTCGATCTCTTGCTGAATGGCACGTTTCAGTGGACGCGCACCATAGACTGGATCATAACCAACTGCGACAAGCTTGTTCATCGCATCATGTGACAACTCGATATCGAGCTCACGCTCATGCAAGCGCTGACGTAATCTATCAATCTGAATCTCAGCGATACCCGCCATCTGCGACATACCGAGCGGATGGAAGACCACGATCTCATCAATACGGTTGACAAACTCTGGACGAAAATGCTGCCCGACTGACTCCATAACCTCAGATTTGATATCCTCGTAACTCTCACCAACCATCTCTTGAATCTTATGTGAACCTAAGTTACTGGTCATGATAATAACGGTATTTTTAAAGTCTACAACGCGGCCTTGCGAATCGGTCAAACGCCCATCATCTAACACTTGTAGCAAGATATTGAACACATCAGGATGCGCTTTTTCGACCTCATCAAACAAGATGACGCTATAGGGCTTACGGCGTACCGCTTCGGTCAGTGTACCGCCTTCTTCATAACCGACATATCCTGGAGGCGCGCCCACCAAACGGCTAACGCTATGCTTCTCCATATACTCACTCATATCGATACGCACGATAGCGTCCTGAGAGTCAAATAAGAAGTTGGCAAGCGACTTGGTCAGCTCTGTTTTACCAACACCTGTGGGCCCTAAGAATAAAAACGAGCCAGAAGGACGGTTGGGGTCAGATAGACCTGCGCGGCTACGGCGTACCGCATTAGCCACCGCTTCGACGGCTTCGTCTTGACCGATAACGCGCTCATGGAGTTTATCTTCCATAGCGATCATTTTGTCGCGCTCGCCTTGCATCATTTTGCTCACAGGGATACCTGTAGCTGCGGCAACGACTTCAGCGATTTCGTTATCGGTGACTTTATTACGTAGTAGTTTAGCACCTGCAGGCTCACCGGCTTGCTCTTTTTGTTCAGCCAAATCCGACTCGTTGATACGGCGCTCAAGCTGCGGGATGGTCTCATATTGCAGCTTACTCATGGTCTCGTAATCGCCTTCGCGGCTGGCTTTATCATAAGCGATACGGGCTTTATCTAGCTCATCTTTGAGCTGTTGACTGCCTTTGACCAGTGCCTTTTCAGCTTGCCACACTTCATTAAGATCAGCGTATTCTTTTTCAAGCTCGTCGATTTGCATATCGAGCATTTTGCGTTCTGCTTGCGCGCCTGCATCTTCTTCGTTTTTGAGTACTTCACGCTGCATTTTAAGCTGTATCAAGCGGCTATCGAGCTTACCTAGCGCTTCAGGTTTGCTATCCATCTCCATACGTAGACGACTGGCGGCCTCATCGATTAAATCAATCGCTTTGTCAGGCAGTTTGCGATCTGTGATATAGCGATGACTCATACGCGCCGCAGCGATAATGGCGCTATCTTGAATATCGACACCATGATGCAGCTCATAACGCTCTTTGAGACCGCGCAAGATGGCGATAGTGTCCTCGACGGTTGGCTCATCGACGAGTACCTTTTGGAATCGACGCTCAAGCGCGGCATCTTTTTCGATGTATTTGCGGTATTCATCCAATGTAGTTGCACCAACGCAGTGTAGCTCACCGCGAGCCAGCGCAGGTTTTAGCATGTTACCGGCGTCCATTGCACCCTCAGACTTACCCGCACCGACCATCGTATGCAGCTCATCGATAAATAAGATAACGTTGCCCTCTTGCTTAGCTAGATCACTGAGCACCGCTTTGAGACGCTCTTCGAATTCACCGCGAAATTTAGCGCCTGCGATTAGCGCGCCTAAATCAAGTGACAACACTTCTTTACGGCGTAGTCCTTCTGGCACATCACCATTGATGATTTTTTGCGCTAGACCCTCAACGATCGCGGTTTTACCGACGCCTGGCTCACCGATAAGTACCGGGTTATTTTTGGTGCGGCGTGAGAGCACCTGAATGGTACGACGAATCTCTTCATCACGGCCAATCACGGGATCAAGCTTACCGGCCTCAGCTTGCTGCGTTAAATTAATCGTGTACTTGTTAAGCGCATCACGCTGATCTTCGGCGTTTTGACTATCAACCGTATCATCACCGCGCAATTGCTCAATGACGTCTTTCATTTTGCTAGCCGTAACGCCTGCACTCTCGAATATTTTTTTGGTTTCGCCTTGCTCCGCTAATGCCAAAAGCACCCATTCGGTCGCGATAAAATCATCACCCTCTTTTTGCGCTTGACGATCTGCCAAGTTCAAGATTTTGACCGAGTTTGGGTTTAGGTTAACGTCCCCTGTGGGATCGCTAATGGTCGCTTGGCTATCTAACGCTTTGGCGACGCCGTTTTTGAGCGCAGGAATGGACGCACCTGCCTGCTGACATATGGACAAATTCGACTCATCTTGTAATAAGACAGCCAGTAGATGCACGGGATCTATGCCGGTATGGTCATGACCTAGAGCGAGGCTCTGCGCTTCTTGTATAGCGGTTTGCAACTTTTGCGTAAATTTTTCGAATCTCATAAAGTATCCTCTAATAATAAATGGCTAGCCGCGACTTTTATAAGTATGTAATGACGCCGCTAACCTTGGGTTGCTATCTATATAAGGGACAAAGGAGATGATTTCAACTCCCAATTAGCCCTTGTCAATAATAAATAATGACTTTATAGTGTGAGGGCCAAAGCAGATGATATATAGCTTTGATTAAAACCCTACCAAAAACAATGATATCAAGCTTATATTATTAATAGGTATACCGCGCAAATTTTCAAGCAAGATATTGAAAGAAGAGATAAGTTTTAAACAGACGTTTTTTTATCGATAACTCAGTTAGGCTAAAAATATCTATTCTACAATCTCGATCGTTGTGCCAAGGGTGATGAGATCCATGATTTCGTCCATTTCATCATTAGTGACTGCAATACAGCCGTCCGTCCAGTTACGCTGCTGATTGTACCAAGCCAAATCGCCTAGCCCATTCATTTGCCCATGAATCATGATGTCACCGCCTGCACTGACGCCAAGAGCTTCAGCGCGTGCCTTGTCCGCACTATTTGGATAGCTGATATGAATAGAGCGATAGGCGATGGAGTTCTCGTTTTTGTAGTCGAGCGTATAAGTACCGACTGGCGTGCGCTCATCGCCCTCTTGCTGCTTATGTCCGACGGGATTTTCTCCTAAGGCGATATGATAGGATTTGATGACTCTATCACCGTCCAGCAGTTGCATAGTGCGCTCGGACTTATCGACGAAGACTTTATCAATCGCTACGTTACTTGGAATAGCAATTGTACTGGCATACGAGCCTTGAGTGCGAAAAGGGGTTTTGTCATAACGAACCAGACCGATGATACCCGCAGCGACTAGACCGATAGCAAAAAGAGCAAGCACCCTGATCTTGGGATGCTTGCTCTTGCTTGGCTGGCTGATGGTATTGGTAGAGAGTGACACAAAGAATCTACTTTATCTAAGAATAATGATAAATATAGCAAACAAAATAAGATTTCTGTATGTAAAAACGATGAAGGTTAAGTGAAGAAAGAGTAGTGTCTCTTTAAAAATTTGCCTCCAAACGATTTACACCATACGAATAGCGCCATCTAAACGTATTACTTCGCCATTAAGATAAGCGTTGTCGATGATATGAGTGACCAATTTGGCAAATTCATTTGGGTCGCCTAAACGCTTGGGATACGGTACGGCGGCCTCTAATTGTTCGCGCGCCTTTTCAGGGATCGTATTCATCATCGGCGTCGCAAATACGCCCGGCGCAATGGTCATCACCCGAATACCGTGACGAGTCAGCTCACGTGCCAGCGGCAACATCATACCAACCACACCTGCCTTTGATGAGGCGTAACTTGCCTGCCCGACTTGACCGTCAAAGGCTGCGATAGAGGCGGTGTTGATAATGATGCCGTTATCTGTGTTTTTTTCGTTGTCAGGACTAGCGTTGGCCGCTGTGCGCTTAGCGATACTAGAAGCCACTAAACGTGCGACATTGAACGAGCCAACTTGGTTAATAGTGACGCCGCGAGTGAACTGCTCAAGATCAGCTGGATTATTATCACGATCGAGCAGCTTTTGTACCACGGCGATACCTGCACAATTGATAGAGCCTTGTAAGCCACCAAATGCTTGTTCTGCTAAATCAACAGCCGCTTGTACCTCATTGCCGCTCGTCACGTCACAACGGGCAAAGCGAGCTTTGTCTCCTAATTCACTGACCAAGTCTTGTCCTGCTGACTCATTGAGATCAGCGATGACGACATTGCCACCTTGAGCCACAAGCGCTCGAACCACTGACTCGCCAAGTCCTGAAGCGCCGCCTGTGACCAAAAAGCTATTATCTTTAACTTGCATATTATTTCCTTATTTATATTTTAAATTTTGAATAGGTGATATTTATTCGGCTGACAGACTACTCTGCCGACAAGCTACGCAGCAAAAACCGCTGTATCTTACCGCTTGGCGTTTTTGGCAATGCGCTAACGAACTCAATCTCGCGTGGATAAGCATGAGTCGATAGGCGCGCGCGTACCAAGTCTTTTATTTGCTGAGCAATCTCATCACTACCTGTTATGCCATCTTTGAGTACCACGAACGACTTGATATTGTGACCGCGTATCTCATCAGGGACACCGACCGCTGCCGATTCGGCAACAGCGTCATGCTCCATAACCATATTTTCGACATCGGTCGGACCGACGCGATAACCTGCGGTGGTGATAATGTCATCGTCGCGCCCTGAGAACCAATACGTCCCATCGCTATGACGCTCGACCACATCCCCTGTCAGGTAGTAATCCTCAAAGAACGCCTGCTTTTCATTCCAACTATAACCTGGGAAATAAAACGCGGGCGACTGACTGACTACCACGGCCAATTGACCTTGGTCACCATCAGGCAGCACTTGCATATCGTCATCTAAGACTACTAGTGTATGCCCCGGCAATGCCATGCCCATAGAACCTACTGGGCAATCATGATCGAGAGCATGATGCTCGCAGCACGTCATGCCTGTCTCTGTCTGCCCGTACTGATCACAGACTTTGCAGCCTAAATGACTCTCAATCCAGCTCACCACTTCGGTATTTAGGGTCTCGCCTGCCGAGTTAGCGCAGCGTAAGGATAACTCGTTAGCAGAATCGCTAGAGGTTTCAAACACGCCGCTTGATTTCATCATACGATACGCGGTTGGTGAGGAGGCAAGGTTGGTAATCTTGTGGCGTAGCATAAAGTCGCGAGTGTTGGTCGCATCAAAGCCTGCTTCATTAAAGTAAGTGGTTACGCCCATTAGTAGCGGCCCTGTAATCGCATAATACAAGCCATATGCCCAGCCAGGATCAGCCATATTCCAGTAGTGATCGTCCTCGCGTAGGTCAATGGCATAACGCATATAGAGATAAAACGCAGGAAGCGCCGATAAAGGCACGCTCACACCTTTTGATTTGCCAACAGTACCTGAGGTAAACATCTGTAGAAATGGCGCATCTGTATCTAGTTCGGCGGCAGCGATAGGTTCTGACTCAGACGCCATTTCGGCAAATTTTTCGTAATAATTGTCATCATTCCAAGTCTGCTCGTCAGTTGCACGCTCGACCAATACCATCTTAGTTCGCTTCGCTAAATCCTCAAACTTGCTGCGATTATCGTTGTCGGTAAAGACGACTTTGGTCGCAGCTTTGTCCATACGGTATTTGATAGAGTCATAACCAAAAGCGGTGAATAACGGCTGATATATCGCGCCCAAACGCCAAGTGGCCAGTACGATAACGAGTAGCTCAGGCGTACGCGGCAGCATAGTCGCTACCCTATCGCCTGCCTGTACGCCGTAAGACTTAAGGAGCTGAGCGATAGTATTGCTAGCATCATCAAGCTCGCCAAAGCTCATGCGGGTAATCTTGCCTGCGTTATCTTCGTGCACCAGTGCGGTATGCCCCCCGCGTCCATCACGTACATGACGACCGCAGCACGCGGTATAGGCATTGAGACGATCCTCGACATGAGTGCCAAAGATCTCTTCTAGTAAGGCATCCATAGTGAAGTTGTTATAATAATCAGTGTAGCTGATTGGTTGAGTATGATTGGCAGCGGTCATAAGCTAATCCTTTAGCAAAATAATGAACTAAAAATAAAGTCGTTATCAAAGTCTATACCGAATCTCTCACGGTAGCGACCTATTACCATTAACGTTTGTCTATTAATAACGCATTTGCATATTTATTTCAATACATACTGTCTCATTTTTATGCTGCTGAAGACAAGTCATCAGGGTTAGACGCTTTTAAAAAGTTAAGTAAAGCTTTCTCGTCTTGGCTTTGGAAGTTTTTGCTACGACCTTGGCGCGCCTGCTTATACGGCTCATAAAACTGCCCTGCCAAAAACTGCTCGATAACGCGCGGATGAATGTAGGATGCGCGGCAAACAGACGGCGTATTGCCCAGCTCATCAGCCACGTCTTTTACCATCTGCGTGACTAAGTCTTGACGCGCTTTACTATCAGGTGCACTTGCTAAGATCTCATCGCCCTCTTTACTTTGCAATACATCATATAAAAAGCTTGCCGCCAGCACACTTGCCATCCACGTACGAAAGTCCTTAGCGCTATAACGCTTGTCAGTACATCTGTCATCGCTATTGTTATTGTTACTTTCAGCGCATAAATGCTCACGCAAATAGTCATTGATATCGCCGCTATCAACCTCTTGTTTATCGCCGTTTTCATCTAAATACTTAAATATCTGATACCCTGGCAACTCAGAGCAGGCTTGTACAATCTCTATCAAGCGCTCGTCTTGCAGCTCGATATGATGCTCTTTAGCGCTTTTACCGACAAAATCAAAAGCGAGTCCCTCATCCGTTTCGCTTAGATGTTTGCTACGCAGAGTACTTAAACCATAGCTTTTATTGAGCTTGGCATAACGGCTATTGCCGACACGGATCAAGGTGGTCTCAAGCAGTTTGACTACAGCTGCGAGTACATTGGTACGCGATAATGACTCGGCTTCCAAATCTATCTCAACTTGTGCTCGCAGAAGAGGTAGCGCCTCGCCAAACCCTATCATCGCATCGAACTTAGCCTCATCGCGCACGTTGTTCCATGCGGGATGATACAAGTACTGTTTGCGCGCCTTGAGATCGCGTCCTGTCGATTGCAGATGTCCTTTGTCATCTTGGCATATCCAGACCTCAGTCCACATCGGCGGAATAACCAGCTCTTCAAAACGTCGGCGCAAGGCTTTGTCTTTGACCGTCTTGCCCGCCTCATCTCGATAAGTAAAGCCGCGACCCCAGCGTACTCGCGTAAATCCTGGCTCATCATCACTGACATAACGCAGCTTTGCGCGGCGAGCTAAGCGCTCATAATCGTGACGCAGATCGTCTATGACTTGCTCAGTCGCTGTTATCATGTGCTATACCCTTAAAAGTAAAGTTTATGAGCTTAATCATAGGTAAATATCTAATACGGCGCTGTGTGTTTGACGCACACAAAGTGTAATACTGTGTAAAAAAAGTATTGTGCATAAAAAACGCCAAGCATTACACTTGGCGTTCTTATAGTAGTAGTGTTCTAGTCCGTATCTAAAAACCACTACTTACCATAAGTACATAAATAAGCCGTTTCTACATCTACTTTGACATTGAATTTTTGATTGGCCTTTACTGTGAATGACTCGCCAGCCTTGAAAGTTTGCCACTCATCGCTCTTAGGCAATTTGACTGTCAACGCACCACTGACTACGCTCATGGTTTCAAATTCGCTGGTGCCAAACTCGTACTCACCAATTTCCATAACGCCGACAGTAGCGGGAAGCGTAGCCGTTTGAAAGGCGATGGACGTGACTTTGTCATCAAAATAACTATTAACGCTTGGCATAATTTTCCTTAAATTTGGATTTATTTAAATATCGAAAGTGTTTTTACAATCCTGCCTTAAGACTCGCTTCGATAAATTGATCGAGATCGCCGTCGAGTACCGCACCCGTATTAAAGGTCTCAATGCCCGTACGCAAGTCTTTGATACGCGAATCATCAAGCACATACGAGCGAATTTGACTACCCCAACCGACATCAGACTTATTATCCTCGACCGCTTGTTGTGACTCCATACGTTTTTGCATCTCAAGCTCATAAAGCTTGGCGCGTAGCATTTTCATTGCGGTCGCCTTGTTACCGTGCTGACTACGCTCGTTTTGACAGGTCACCACCACGCCGCTTGGCTCGTGAGTGATACGTACCGCAGAATCCGTGGTGTTGACGTGCTGACCGCCTGCGCCCGATGAGCGGTAGGTATCAATGCGCAAGTCCGCTGGATTGATATCGATCTCGATATCATCGTCAATCTCAGGCGACACAAAGACGGCGGCAAACGAGGTATGACGACCGTTATTACTGTCAAACGGCGATTTGCGTACCAAGCGATGCACGCCAATCTCAGTGCGTAGCCAGCCAAAGGCATAATCGCCTTTGATCTCGATAGTCGCCGACTTAATACCCGCGACGCTACCAGAGGACACCTCGATGACATCCACCTTAAAACCGTGCGCCTCTGCCCAGCGCGTATACATACGCAATAGCATCTCTGCCCAATCTTGTGCTTCAGTGCCGCCGCTGCCTGATTGGATATCTAAGTAGCAATTATTGGGATCCATCTCACCGCTAAACATACGGCGAAATTCCAAATCAGCGACACGTTTTTCAGCTTGATCAAGCTCGCTTTGTACATCTTTAAGTAGAGATTCATCCTCAGCTTCTACCGCCAGCTCAAGCATGGCCGCCGCATCCTCTAGCGTAGTCTCAAGCGATACTACCACCTCAATAACGCCATCGAGCTGGCTTTTTTCTTTGCTGATTTTGGTGGCGCGCTCAGTGTCATTCCATAGATCAGGACTCTCCATTTCTAAATTGACTTCCTCGAGGCGCTCTTGCTTACCATCAAAGTCAAAGATACCTCCGGAGATCCTGTCCGCGTATCGATAAGTCTTTGATTTGTTCTTGGTAGGGATTGATTTCCATTGATTTTCCTGTTGTCTAACAATTATTTATGTGTTTTAAAATGGTTCACGAAAATTCTATTTAAAGAATTTCCCTTGCAAAGCTAAAATTACAGTGTAATTTTTTGACGCTTCTCAGGGTTAAAACCCAGCCTACGTCAAAAATAATTTTTATTAAGATTGATGTTGTCGACTACTCATTACAATGACATCACTGAGTAATTATAAGCTAAATCGACCAATCCTCAACCGCCCAGCGATGTGCTAATGCATGCGCATGCAAAGCCTTGTCAGGCGACACGCAAACTGCCACATCCGCCCATTCAAGTAGCGGGATATCGTTTTTGGAGTCTGAATAAGCATACGTTTTCTCAAATTTAATGCCGTTCAACTGTTTTTTATCGATCCATTTATCCAGATGATAAATTTTACCTTCTTTGAAATTGGGCTTGTCATTAAGCTTGCCCGTATAACGCTCATCGACGATCTCAAGAGGCGTTGATAATACATTGGCGTCCTCTATCCCAAAACGCTTAGCGATGGCAGAGACCACAAAGTCATTGGTCGCTGAGATAATCACCACGTCATGACCTTGTTCAATATGATGACACAATACCTCCATCGCTTTTGGTCTGATATGCGGCTCAATCTCTGACTTGATATAGTCTTCGCGCAGCTCACAAAGTCTGTCCATCGGCAGAGTGCTCAAAAACTGTGCGACAAATTCGTTATACTCAGTGGCATCAAGCGTGCCTTCAATATAATCGTTATAGAATTTTTGATTAGCAGTGCGATATTCGGCTTCGTCTACAAGGTTGTGTTTGACGATATATTCGCCCCATAAATAATCACTGTCGACATCAAGTAAGGTATGGTCAAGATCGAACAGTGCTAACGTACGTAAATCGTTTGCAGATGATGTGCTCATATTGAAATCTCAGAAATAACAAAATTGGTAAATAATACACGCAAAAGTTGAGTAAATAGACGACTAAGTACGTAAAATCATGCTAGCTTACCATCATGTCTGTACAACTATAAAGTACAACCACTCAATACAAGCCAAATGACAAAAAACGTTATGAAACCTATTAAGCAAAAGCCAAAACCGAGTGTGTTTGCCAAGCCTCGGCGTCCTGCACGTTCAATCAAAGAGATTAGGCGTCGCCGAATGGGCGAGGAGTATCAATCCTTTAGCGAGCGCCTCGTATATGCGCTATTAAATGGCGCGCTTTATGGATTTGGCGGTTTAGTTATCGACTTAGCTATCGTTGTTATTCGCTCAGTGCTAGGCATAGGTAGCGGTGATATATTTTGGTTATTTACGCCTGCGCTGTGTTTGCTGGGTATCATTATCGGTTTTGTCGTTGGCAAAAGCTCAGGCGCTGATAGCGTTAGCGCCTTGAATTTAAGTGATAGCGCTCATAGCAAGCCTTATAGTAATGATTACTCAGTACGCCACGATGTCTTTCGCGGTATGGTCTTTGGCATTGTTATCTTTGCTATTATTTGGCTGGTTATGATGCTAGTGGTATAGAGCCATTTGTATATATAATTTTGCAAAAAAAGCCTCTAGTCTGACAGAGCTTTACTCTGGCTGCTCAATCTCAACCAGACCGGTCTTAAACTTTTGACAGCGATCTGCATAATGCATAGCAGAGAGCTTTAGCATAGCGGCTTGCTCATCGCTCAAGGTTTTGACGACTTTGGCAGGTGCGCCCATTACAAGAGAATTATCTGGAATCACTTTGCCCTCTGTCACCAATGCCTTGGCACCGATGATACAGTTTTTGCCGATTTTGGCATTGTTTAATATCACCGCACCGATACCGATCAAGCTATTATCATCAATCTCACAGCCATGCAACATAGCCAAATGTCCGATGGTCACGTGATTGCCGATTTTGACCTCGATGCCTGCGTCAGTATGAATCACGCTATTTTCTTGTACATTACTATAGTCGCCAATATGAATGCGCTCATTATCGCCGCGAATAACCGCGCCAAACCAGACGCTAGCTTGATGACCTAAATATACATCGCCTATAACGCGCGCCGTATCAGCGACCCAGCCATTAAAAGGGCTAGCAAATTCAGGCTTTTTTTCTAAATATTGATAAATCATAACGTATCCTTGTTAATTATAAAAAAGCATTGTAGGGCGTGTTTGATAATTCACAAATACGCACTGACAGAGACTATTTTTTGGGCGATTCAAAGATAAAAATAGTAAGTTTAGTTATTCTAAGCGTCTATTTTTATCAAAGGAGCGGCAAAAAAGAGTCCTGTCCTTTCAGGCTGATGCTAAAATTGCCCCCCAGCTCTATATAAGCAGTGTGTTGCAAGTCAAGCTAAGGTCTAGACATTATCTTTAACTTACGCCGTCTCTGGAACACATCTTTGATAAACTAGTAGCCATCAGCAGTGCCATGGTTGAATGTTCAACACGCCCTAGTACTTAATAAGTAAAATCTTGAAAATTAGCTATCAAAAACGGACGATTGAAATTTGATAAAAATTTCATAGGTTATAAGAGTTAATTACCCTAAAATGGGGGCGCCCTAAACACTAATTAGTGATGCGAATAATACCACTTTGACAGTCATAAACAAAAGCATCTTTGGAAACCTTGCTATGAATAGCCACATACCCCTGTCTTTATTACTATTAGCTAGCAGCTCACTAATAATGAATGTCAGTTACGCGGACAGTAACTCAAACCTAGAAAAAGCAGGTAGCGTCGTTGCGGTAGCTATTCCAGCAATCGCCTATGGTAGCACCTATTATTTTGATGACAAAAAAGGTCGCGGACAGTTTTATCGATCCTTTGGCACCACTGTAGCGACGACTTATGCGCTAAAAGCCGTCGTTGATAAAGAGCGCCCCAATGGTGAGGGCGATAACTCTTTTCCTTCGAGTCATGCTTCAGTCGCCTTTCAAGGGGCCAGCTTCATCCATAAACGTTACGGATTTGAGTATAGTATTCCCGCCTACATTGGCGCAGGGTTTGTCAGCTACAGCAGAATAGAGTCCGATGAGCATGACGCAGGCGACGTCTTTGCAGGTGCCCTATTAGGTATTGCTAGTAGTATGTATCTCACCAAAAGCTATGATGATAAGTTGCATATTGCCACCAGCCTTGCGCCTGATTACTACGGTTTGAGTCTGCATTATCAGTTTGAATAAGAGCTATGCTCATAGCATTTATTCACACGTACAATGCTAGCTCTAATCATAAAACTCTAGTATAATGCGCAAAATCTATGCCTAAGCGAGTGGACATGATGCGAGTTACCTCTTCACTAATCTGTGAGTGTTGTAAATTCCATCTATGATGTCTTCTCGCTTTTTTGTGGGAAATTTTTGCTCCCAGCCCTTTTATCAAGTAATCATTAACTAATTTAAATGATGCTACTAAAGGTCTACGCAAGCAGCCCTTTATATAAACAAAACTCGATGGCACTTATCACTAATAGCGGAGGCAATCCTTGAAATCATTGACCCAGACACAAGCAATTTTGGCACTAGCAGACGGTACAGTATTTCGCGGTATCAGTATAGGCAGCCAAGGTCACCGCGTCGGTGAAGTCGTCTTTAATACAGCGATGACAGGCTATCAAGAGATCCTCACAGACCCAAGCTACGCGCGTCAATTGGTCACCCTCACCTACCCGCATATCGGCAATACAGGTACCAACGATGAGGACAGTGAAGCGGGCAATATCGACTTTAAACAGCAGATATGGGCTGAGGGTCTCATTATCCGTGATGCGACAATGGTCACCTCAAACTTTCGTAACACCGAATCACTAAGCGACTACCTCAAGCGTCACGATACCGTGGCTATAGCTGAGATTGACACCCGTCGATTGACTCGTCTTTTGCGTGAGCAAGGTGCTCAAAACGGCTGCATCATGACCGCCTCAAATGGCGAGACCATCAGTGACGATGATGTACAGCAGGCCATCCAACTGGCAAAAGACTTTGCCGGTCTTAAGGGTATGGATCTGGCAAAAGAAGCGACTCATCCAGATGGCTTTGAGTGGACGACGGGTACGTGGGAATTGTCAGACACCCTGCTCAACCGCGATGCACCTGGTAGCCATGATAGCGGTACGGGCGGGTTCTATAAGCAGCTTGGTACCCATATCGAGCACAAATACAATGTCGTCGCTTATGACTTCGGCACCAAGACCAATATCCTACGTATGCTGGTCGATATCGGCGCACGCGTGACCGTCGTCCCTGCGCAAACGCCAATTGACGACGTACTGGCGATGAACCCAGACGGCATCTTCTTATCGAACGGTCCTGGTGATCCAGCAGCCTGTGATTATGCTATCGATAGCGTGCGTCATATCATCGAAGAGACGGATATTCCCACCTTTGGTATCTGCTTAGGCCATCAGCTCGTTGGGCTTGCCAGCGGCGCGGATACGATGAAGATGAAGTTCGGTCATCATGGTGCCAATCATCCGGTACAAGATTTGGACACCGGTTTGGTGATGATTACTAGTCAAAACCATGGCTTTGCGGTTGATGAAACCAGCTTACCCGATAACGTCAAAGTCACCCATCGCTCATTGTTTGACGGAACTAACCAAGGTATTGAGCTGACCAATAAACCCGTATTTAGCTTCCAAGGTCATCCAGAAGCGAGTCCTGGCCCGCATGACGCCGCTGAATTATTTGCTAAGTTTGCGCAGATGATGGATAAGAATAAAAAAGTTAAGACAACGATTTGAGTAAAATTGCCAACCTTGCCAAACCTATTATTGAAGGACACATCTAAATGCCAAAACGTACCGACATAAAAAGCATTCTTATCATTGGCGCAGGCCCCATCGTCATCGGCCAAGCGTGCGAGTTTGACTATTCAGGCGCGCAGGCGTGTAAAGCTCTTCGTGAAGAAGGCTACCGAGTTATTTTGGTCAACTCAAACCCAGCCACCATCATGACTGATCCCGATATGGCGGATGCCACTTATATCGAGCCGATTACTTGGCAAACGGTTGAGCAAATCATCGATGTCGAGCGCCCCGATGCCATCTTGCCGACGATGGGCGGACAGACCGCACTCAACTGTGCGCTAGATTTGGACAAGCATGGCGTACTCAAAAAATACAACTGTGAGCTGATTGGTGCGACCAAAGACGCCATCGAGATGGCAGAGGATCGTGAGCTTTTTGACCAAGCGATGAAACGTATCGGTCTGGAATGTCCGCGCGCTGAGACTGCCAATACCATGGAAGAAGCCTTTGCCACCCAAGAAAAAATGGGCTATCCGTGTATCATACGCCCCTCGTTTACTATGGGCGGCTCAGGTGGTGGTATCGCATATAACCGCGATGAATTTATCGAGATTTGCGAGCGCGGTTTTGATTTATCGCCAACTCATCAGCTCTTGATCGATGAGTCCTTGATTGGCTGGAAAGAGTACGAAACTGAAGTCGTTCGTGACAAAAATGACAACTGTATCATCGTCTGTACCATTGAGAACTTTGATCCGATGGGCGTGCACACCGGCGACTCTATCACTGTCGCCCCAGCGCAGACTTTGACAGATAAAGAATATCAAATCATGCGTAACGCCTCCCTTGCGGTACTGCGTGAGATCGGCGTTGAGACGGGCGGCTCAAACGTACAGTTCGGTATCAATCCTAAGACAGGCCGTATGGTCGTCATTGAGATGAACCCGCGCGTGTCGCGTTCATCAGCGCTCGCCTCAAAGGCAACAGGCTTTCCGATTGCGCGTATCGCCGCCAAATTAGCCGTCGGTTATACCTTGGATGAGCTGCAAAACGATATCACTGGCGGCGCAACGCCAGCGAGCTTTGAGCCAACGCTGGATTATGTCGTCACCAAGATTCCACGCTTTAACTTTGAAAAATTCCCGCAAGCAGATAATATCTTATCGACACAGATGAAGTCGGTCGGTGAAGTGATGGCGATTGGCCGTAACTTTCAAGAATCTATGCAAAAAGCACTGCGCGGCTTAGAGACGGGTGCAGATGGTTTTGATGAGCAAATTGACTTAGCTAAAGTTAGCACCAGCAAAGCTCGTAGCGAGATTACCAATCGCCTGACTATTCCAACGCCTGAGCGCATCTTTTATATTGGCGACGCCTTTCGTATCGGCATGAGCGTTGATGAAGTGTTTAAGCTGACCAATATTGACCCGTGGTTCCTCGTGCAGATTGAAGATATCATCGAGACTGAAACTCGAGTACGCGCGCTAGGCTTTGGCGGCTTAAATGAGACCAACCTTCGTCAGTTTAAGCGTAAAGGCTTGTCGGATTTACGTTTGGCGAAATTACTTGGCGTCTCACAAAAACAGCTGCGCAAAAAGCGTTGGGATTTAAACATCTATCCTGTTTATAAGCGCGTAGATACGGCAGCAGCAGAGTTTGCGACGAGCACCGCTTATATGTACTCAAGCTACGATAGCGAATGTGAGGCCAATCCGACTGACAAGAAAAAAATCATGGTTATCGGCGGCGGTCCCAATCGTATCGGTCAAGGCATTGAGTTTGATTATTGCTGCGTACACGCCGCTCTTGCCATGCGTGAAGATGGCTATGAAACCATCATGGTTAACTGTAACCCTGAGACGGTTTCGACCGATTATGATACCTCAGATCGCCTCTACTTTGAGCCGATTACGTTAGAAGACGTGCTTGAGATCGTCCGTATAGAGCAACCTGATGGCGTCATCGTTCAGTTCGGTGGTCAAACCCCATTGAAACTTGCCCGCGCTTTGGAATCAGCAGGCGTCAACATCATCGGTACAAGTCCGGATGCTATTGATCGCGCAGAAGATCGTGAACGCTTCCAGCACATGATTCATCAGTTAAACCTCATTCAGCCCTCAAACGCGCTTGCGACGAGCTTAGAGGACGGTTTAGTAAAAGCCAAAGACGTCGGCTATCCATTAGTCGTACGCCCCTCATACGTACTCGGCGGCCGCGCGATGGAGATTGTCTATAACGAAGATGAACTTAGACATTACCTGCGCACCGCCGTTCAAGCCTCTAATGAAGCGCCGGTACTGCTAGATCGCTTCTTAGACGACGCTATTGAAGTTGATGTCGATTGTGTCAGTGATGGCACTGATGTGGTCATCGGCGGCATCATGCAGCATATTGAACAAGCAGGCGTGCACTCTGGCGACTCAGCCTGTTCATTGCCACCTTACTCACTATCAGATGAGCTATGTGATGTCATGCGCGAGCAGACTATCGCTATGGCAAAAGAGCTTGGTGTGGTTGGCTTGATGAACGTTCAGTTCGCGGTCAAAGGCGAGACCGTTTATATCTTAGAGGTTAATCCTCGCGCGGCGCGTACGGTACCCTTTGTCTCTAAATGTATCGGTACCTCCCTTGCACAGGTTGCCGCGCGCTGTATGGCAGGCACGTCGCTCAAAGATCAAGGCTTTATGACGGAGATTGTACCGTCGTTTTTTGCGGTTAAAGAGTCCGTATTCCCCTTCGCCAAGTTCCCAGGTGTTGATCCAATCTTGAGCCCTGAGATGAAATCAACGGGTGAGGTCATGGGCGTTGGTAAAACCTTTGGCGAGGCCTTTTATAAAGCGGTTATTGGTAGTAATGAGCGCCTGCCTGGTTTGCCCACTGACGGCGAGAGCAAAACGGTCTTTATCTCGGTACGTGATAGCGATAAAGCGCAGATTGCCCCTATCGCCCGCCAGCTGGTTGATTATGGCTTTGATATCGTAGCGACCACTGGCACGCAACAGGTACTCGCTGATGCTGGTATTGACTGTCAGCAAATCAACAAGGTCACTGAGGGTCGCCCGCACATTGTCGATGCCTTGAAAAATGGCAAAATCGACCTTATTATCAATACCACTGAAGGCAAGCAGGCACAAGAGGATTCATTCTCTATTCGCCGCAGCGCTTTGCAAGGTAAAGTGTTTTATGTGACGACTCTAGGCGCAGCTGACGCAGTTTGTAAGTCTTACGCTATTGATTTGCCTTTCGATGTTTATAAGCTACAAGACTTGCATGCACAGGCCAAACCTATAGCTTAACTCAACGTGTCGAGCTTGACTTGTCAGGCGGTATATATTTACTCTATTGACTTAATTTGATAAATTCAGTAGATTAGGCGTAACGACAATTTTGTTGGCTTATACCCATACTTTTAAAAAAGCATAGTGGCAAGACTGCGACTATGCTTTTTAGTACGTCTGTTTCGCTCATGTAGCATTACTGGCTATCGTAGCGCTAAGCCCTCTCTTATTATTAGATTCAACCCCCACTAGCACCATCTCACTATCCGCTAGGAGTAGGAGGTGGTGTGATGTTATTGGTTAAAGGAAAAATCATGCAACGCTACCCTATGACTCTAGAAGGACACGCAGCTTTAGAAGCCGAATTAAAGCAGTTAAAAACGGTCGATCGTCCGCGTATTACTGCCTCTATCGCCGAGGCGCGCGAACATGGTGACCTCAAAGAAAACGCTGAATACCATGCTGCACGTGAGCAACAAGGCTTTTGTGAAGCGCGTATTCGTGATATCGAAGCCAAGCTTGGCGGCGCGCAAGTGATCGATATCTCAACCCTCAAACAAGAAGGCCGCGTGGTATTCGGTGTCACAGTCGTCATTGAAAACATGAACACCGAAGAAGAAAAACGCTACCAGATCGTAGGCGACGATGAAGCGGACTTTAAAGCAGGTAAAATCTCGGTCAACTCCCCTATCGCTCGTGGTCTTATTGGCAAGTCTGAGGGTGACGAAGCCCGTATCGAAACGCCAAAAGGCGTGGTCGAGTATGAGATCATGAAAGTGATCTATAGCTAATTTAGCTCAGCCTTAGCTTCGCTAACCTACCTCAACTGATTAAGGTGAGTTTACTTGATCATTTGGGGTATTTTTTTATTCAAATTACACAATGCTACTGTTTTAATTCCTTAAATTTAGTAAATAATCAGTTCAATTTTAATTAAATAGCTGATTAGTTACTTTATATAAAGGACTCTTACCACACTATTTATACCAATACTACCACGCAGCCAGTCAATGATATCAAGGCAATGGTGTCACTGCCGAATGGCGTACAGCTATTGTCACTAAACAAACTATTACCAACGCTTGCTACCACTGGCGGTGATAGTTACCAAACTATCCAGCAAGTTGGCAATACTATGGTCATACGCGCCAAGGTTCAATAAAAATAAAACTGAGGTTAAAAATAAAAAAATATTAAAGTTGATAAAAGGTCTGGTGGGCTAAGCATTTAGTCCACCAGACCTTTTTTTATGATAGCGTTTTGCTCATGGATATGGTAAAACGCTGCTTTAAGCTTAGGATATAACTGCTTGATGCAGTGACAAAAATATCTGAGATTTAGAAAATATCATTTTTCTTTATATAGAATTGGTCTATTAATTATATTATTAAGTTTTGTCATAAAAAAGATAAAACCAAAACCTAAGATTGACGTAGTGAGCACTCCTATCATGTTTTGATCGAAAATTAGGCTTTTAGTATCTTCGTAGGTTATTTGCAGATCCTCCTCTGCTCCCTCAACTTCTAAAACAACTAATTGTGGTAATTTATTGGATGCGCCTAAAAAATCGGGCTGATAGTACCATCCAATTTTTGCATCTTTACCGAGCCTTGGTTCAAGATATTTAGGGTCTATACACGATCCAGAGGTAATACTACCAAGCACATTATAGCTACAGCCATAAAGCGTTATCTGATTGGGGTCTTCGATAGATTGTAAGGCTATACTAAACCCTGTATCAGTGATGATACCCTCAGTGTATTGCAGTTCCGACTCCTGCGGAAAACCTCTACCTTGCCATTCCAAAAAATTGAGTACAATGATGAAGGATATCAACGAGACATTTAGAAACGTATCAAACTTTTGAGATGCTGATTTTTTTTTAAACTTATTTAGCATAGGATTTTCTTTAAAATATTATTCTGATGAGTTTATAGACTCAAGGTTAGAATGGCTACTGGAAAAATGGCTTATGGATAAAGCTACAAAGCTTAGCTTCTAAAATATATGTAAAGCCACTATTTACCACCTTACATATTCATAATACGACACTACTTGTCGTATTGTTTGGAAAATTCTCTCATGATTACAGTGACTTACAGAGCATTTTGGTAAAATAGCACCCTACTAACGAATTGGTAATCTCCTCTATGGCAACCATCAATTACGAAAGACTTCAAGGCAAACTCAACATCTTAGCCGATGCGGCCAAATATGATGTGTCTTGCTCATCATCTGCTGGCACGCGCAAAAATCAAGGCGGCGGTTTGGGTGATGCTTCAGCGACAGGTATCTGTCACAGCTATACTGAAGACGGTCGCTGCGTCAGCCTCCTCAAAATCTTACTCACCAATCATTGTATTTATGATTGTGCATACTGTACTTCTCGCAAAAGCAATGACACCCCGCGCGCGGCTTTTAGCGTTGAAGAAGTGGTTGATCTCACCATGCAGTTTTATCGTCGTAACTATATCGAGGGGCTATTTTTGAGCTCAGGTATTTTTAAGAGTGGTGACTATACGATGGAGCGCTTGGTTGAGGTCGCCAAGATACTGCGTACTCGTGAGCGCTTTAATGGATATATTCATCTAAAGACCATTCCTGGGGCCTCAAAAGAGCTTTTATTAGAAGCAGGTCTGTACGCGGATCGTCTCAGTGTTAATATTGAAATACCGACCAAATCAGGTTTGGCACTGCTTGCTCCTGAGAAGTCGCATGACGAATTAAAAGCACCGATGGAAACGGTAAAGACTGAAATCATCACCATCCGCGAGAGCCAAAAAAAGCATAAAAAAGCACCGAAATTTGTACCAGCGGGTCAAACCAGCCAAATGATTGTAGGTGCGAGTAATGAGACGGATCTGCAAGTGATTCAGTTGTCTAGCCATTTTTATAAAGAGTATGATCTCAAGCGTGTTTACTACTCAGGCTACGTACCGATGCTCTCTGACACTCGCCTGCCAGCGATTGGCACGCCTGTCCCTATGGTACGCGAAAACCGTCTGTATCAGGCTGATTGGCTCATGCGTTTTTATGGTTTTGGTGCGCACGAAATCGTCGAGCCTGAATCCCCATTTTTGGACTTAGACTGCGATCCAAAGCTGGCTTGGGCGATACGTCATCGCGAGCATTTTCCGGTTAATATTCAAACCGCAAGCTATGACATGATCGTACGTATCCCAGGTATTGGTACTAGAACAGCGAGAAAAATCGTTAAAGCACGCAAATTCAATCAGTTGACCTTAGAGCACCTAAAAAAGATGGGAGCCGCGGTCAATCGTGCCAAGTACTTCATTGCCACGACGGGTAAAAACGAGCATCTATCGCATCTCACGCGTGACAACTTTCGCCAGTATGTACTTGCACAAACGCAAACCAAATACAAAGACCAGCGTAGTGGTCAGCTGGCACTGTTTTAATATGCTCGTAAGTCTTGCTCAAAACCATCAAATAGCTATAGGATGATTTATGTCGCAGCTTGTCTTAAAAGATAACTTTGCAATGGGTCAGGTGACGCCGACTATCTTGATATATGAGCCGACCTTTGAGGGTTGGCTCAGTGCGGTCTATTACGTCTATGAACACAAACTGCAAAACCATGAGCTATTGCAGCTTGTCGCCGAGGATCGCTATGTGCCCTCACTCATTAGCACGGCCACGACCCTGACAACTAGTGATGAGCAGGCGCAGCGCGTCCTCAAAAAACTCAATGCCCTGCTTGGCCGCTCTGGTATGCGCAAGCTCTTGTGGGGATTTTTATCTGAAAAAGATCATATTGGTACGACGCTATTTCATATCGTCAAATACGCGATTGATTTTCCTCGGCGCAATGTTTTGGAAGATTTAGGTCATCTAGACGTTTTGGAGTTGGTACAGACCGTTAAGTCTGTGCACCGCGAAAAACATCGTATGGAGGCTTTTGTACGTTTTGAGCATACCACTGACGATATTTATTTTGCGCGCATTGAGCCTGACTTTAACGTGCTGCCTATTATTGGTGAGCATTTTCGTCAGCGCTATCAAGATCAGCACTGGGCAATCTATGATTTGGCACGCGGCTATGGCATCTATTTTGATAAAAGCTTGAGCACACAGACGCGTCCTGCTGACTTACAGACTATTACCGATCTCGATGACGCGGTACTGCGTAATCCTGCCAGTGTTCATAGCGAGGATGAGCAGCGCTATCAGCGCTTTTGGCAAGGGTATTTTACTAACGTCAATATCAAAGAGCGCAAAAACACTCGCCTGCATAGGCAACACATGCCGCAGCGCTACTGGAAATATTTGAGCGAAAAGCAAATTTTGCCTGATGCTGACTACCTTCAAAAGAAAAGGTAAAAGAAAGATGCTAGCAAAAATGCTTCATTAAAAAGTATCAACAAAAAAACTCAACTTTATTTATAGAACTCAATCTAGTTATAAGGTTGAGTTTTTTGTGTTTATGACTGACAATATCAGCTTACTATATTCTCAGCTTATTATATTTTATGGTTGTCGCCTTTTATTATGATCGTTATGCGCCTGCTCTCCTCCTTAAAACACGATGAATCCGAACGCGGTATCTTTCATCTTGGGCGTGCGCTGGTCAAAAACGGTCATACCTCTATCATCGTCGCCAGCGCTGACAAAGATAATGACCTCGTCAAGCGTTTGGAGCGTGATGGCAATATCTACCATCAACTGCACATGAATAAAAAGTCTTGGCTGTCACTATTACAGGTCAATACCCTGCGGCGTTTGGTCGAAAAGCATAGCCCTGACGTTATTCATATTCATTCAAGAACGCCTGCCTGGATACTGCATTTAGCGCTTAAAAGAGCCAAAATAAAACGTATGCCAAAGCTGGTCTCCACGATGTACGGCTTTTATCCGATCAATAAATACTCGCAAGCTCTGCTTGATGTCGATACTATCATCACAGTATCTGACAGCGTGACCAATTATCTAAAACGGGGTCTGCGCCGAGAAGAGGCCGATCCCAAAGTTATCAAGCGTATCTACCGCGGCGTTGATACGCGCCGTTATCCTTATCGGCATAATCCTTCGGTGTACTGGCTGCGTCATACCTTTGCAGAATATCCTGAGCTTGAACACAAAAAGTGGCTGGTATTTCCTACGATTATCGGCAATGAGTATGGTCAAGAATGGCTCATTGATATCTTGGGGAATCTGCAAGAAGACTTTCCGCTGATTCACGCTATTATTATGGATGAGGATTACCGAGAGAGCGATGTGGCGCATGAGGACTTTCGTCAGCGCGCTAATGCATTAGGTTTGGCTGAGCGTATTACTTATGTGGGTAGTAAGCGCAATGATATGCGCGAATGGTTGTCAGCGGCCAATATTGTCATGGCGCTAGCCAATCAGCCAGAATCTATCGGTATCAATGCCCTACAGGCTATTCATTTAGGTACGCCTGTTGTGGGCTGGGATCAGGCCGCTTTTAGTGAGATTTTGCAACCTTTATACCCGCAGGGACTGGTCAAAAAATACAATGCTGTTGCCCTTTGTAAAACGGTCAGGCATCAGCTTGAGAGCGTAACTCGGCCTGAGATGACCAACGAATTTACCATGCGTGAAATGATTAGCGAAACCCTAGCCGTCTACAACGCGCTACATGATCAGGCGCTCCTTGAGGAACAATTGCTGCTCAATGCCTCTGCCGCCAAAAGAGTCAAAAAACAGCTCAAAGCGGACAATCCTATGGTGGAGTCTTCACACAAAAGGGTGAGCAATACCAAAGTTGAGCTATTAAAAAAGCCGCCAAAAGCTATGGGCGACTCTAAAATAATACTCAAAAAGCAAACAGGTCGCTCAAATCATTCAAGCACAAGCCCTAACCCTTCTCAAGAAAAAACGGTTAATAAAGAGGGCACTAACAAAAGTAGCACTCCTCAATAAGTCGTCGGCGTATGCGCGCTGATAACACGTGCAATACTATCGCTTGGATTCATGAACGTGTGCGGGCGATTGGTATCGATGACGTAGCTGTCGCCTTTGTTGAGCAGATAAGTCGTCTCATCGATTCGTATCAAAATCTTGCCCTCAATTACCGTGCCTATCTCCTCTCCCTCGTGCGCAATCTTCTCCTCAGTCGAGCTGTTCGGCTGATAAGTCTCTATCAAAAACCCTAAATTTTTAGTGGTACTATGGTTATACACTTGCTTAAGTGATACGCGGCAGCCAGGCTCACTAAGCTCCAATAAATCCTTTGGCGTGACGACCACTCTAGCTTTTGGCTCTTGCCATTCATCACTAAAGAAGGTAGTAAGATCAGAACCTAACACCTCAAGTATCGCTTTTAAGGTATTGACCGCTGGACTGACTTTATTGCGCTCGATGGAGCTAATAGAAGTATTCGTGAGTCCCGCCATTCTAGCAAGTTTACGCTGCGAGTAGCCCTTAGCTAGGCGCAGCTGATTGACCTTTTTGCCGATATTCTCTTCTTGCAACTCGCTTTTTTGCGGAGTAGCGTGAGTATCTAACCCGTCATTTTCAGCTTCATTGTCTAAGCCGTTATCGATGTCGACGTCTTGATTGAGACTATTTGCACTGGCGCACGCCTCATCGTCACTATTGTCATCACTATCAATAGTGTGGTTATTACTAACCTCATCATCATTAAAAGTCGTTTTATGGTCTTGGTGCTTACTGCTTGGTAGATTTTTTGCGGGCATGGTCGATAAATTCCGTGAATAAAAACTTGGACAAGTGATCTTGCGCATAATTTAACTCAGGATGCCATTGTACACCAATCATGAATGGATGTTCTAATAAGCTTATCGCCTCTATCATTCCATCACGGGCGACTGCCTCAACGAATAGACGCGCGCCCACTTTATTAATAGCCTGCTTGTGTAGCGAGTTCACATGCCATGTGTCACCAAACGCTGCCAATCTGCCCTCAGGTTGAATGAGGACATCGTGTACGGGCTGATATTGTACCTCTAGAGGCTGGGTACTGTCCTCCAAATGCGGCTCAAAAAACCCCTCAACATCGCGCCAATCAGGGTATAGCGTTCCCTCAAAATAGACGTTCATCTCTTGATGCCCGCGGCATACTGCAAACAGGGGCACGTCATTTTTGTCCGCATAAGCAAGCAGTTTAAAGCTCAGCGCATCGCGGCCAAGATCTTGTTTTTCTTCAATGTGGGTCGCGCCGTATCTATCTGGAGCGACATTGCTATAACTTCCTGTCAATAAAATCCCGTCAACCATAGTCATCAGCGCCTCAAAATTATCATCTTCAGCTGCCGTATTGGGCAATAAAATCGCATTGCCACCATAGTGCTGTACCGCATCGATATATTTTTGATATACCGACTGACCCGGTTGTCCATCGATCATCTTGTGACAAGATACGATGGCGATAATAGGTTTAGATGGCTGCATAAAATGATTCCTAAGTAGTGGGTAAAAATATAGTAGTAGATAAAAATATAGTAGTAGGTGAAGTTGTAGTCGCGATACATTTTTGCTCTATTGAAATTTAACACGGAGCTTATCAAAATGTAAACTATAAATCACACTTCTTTGTATTAATGATTAAAAACGACTTTTAAAGCCTATTTACGATACTTTTTAAATAAAAATTGACAACTATAAGTTTCGGTAATATATTGTAATTCATTAGCCATACTAAAGATAGCAATAGCATAACTCGCAAATGCGAACCGTCATTAGCTAAGTCACTCATTTGGCAGAAGAAATATAAGATTAGCGTTTATTATCGATACGATTTATCACTCTGGTTTTATGATACATAGAACACAGTTTTTATTACTTCAACAGGAAAACGGATATGACGGCAACCAACGGAATGGTCGACTCTACAGACATTACGCAATATGTTTATATTGCAGCAGGCGACATCAACGGCTTACTACGTGGTAAGCGTATTCCTTTTGATCAAATGGACAAAGCGCAAAACGGTAGTATCCGCTTGCCGCTCTCTATTTTGGGTGTCGATATTTGGGGCGCAGATGTCATCGAGTCCTCTCAGTCTAATGGCGATATAGATGCTATTGCTCGTCCTACTGGTCGTGCCGCTTTTCCACTATTAAATACTAGTGCGCCCTCATCACTATTGCCTGTTTGGCTCTATACCGAAGACAATGAGCCATATTATGGTGATGCCAGACACGTGCTCGATTACATCAGTAAACGCTTTAAAGCGCTTGGCCTTACGCCTGTTATGGCAACTGAGCTTGAGTTTTATCTGGTTGATTATGTTGAGGGCGAGACACCTAAGCCGCCTATTCGTCCAAAAAACGGTCTAAGGCTCAACAAAACCTCTATCTTAAGTATTAACGATCTACTGCAATTCGATGAGTTTTTGGATGAGATCTACGAGCAGTGCAAAAAGCTCGATATTCCAGTCGATGCCGCCTTAGCTGAAAACGGCTGCGGTCAGTTTGAGATAAATCTATTGCATGTCGATGATCCGCTCAAGGCCGCTGATGATGCGGTATTGTTCAAACAAGTGGTCAAAACTGTCGCCGCGCGCCGTAAGCTGACCGCCACCTTTATGGCAAAGCCCTTTGGTCTGCAATCTGGTAATGGCTTTCATGTGCATTGTAGCTTGCTCGACAAAGACGGTAACAATGTCTTTGATGATGGTAGTGATGAAGGCTCAGACATGCTGCGTCACGCCGTAGCAGGTCTGCTTGCAACGATGTCTGATTGCACCTTGCTGTTCGCCCCGCATGTGAACTCTTATCGCAGATTTACCCCAGGGACACTTGCACCAAACAATGTGTCATGGGGCTATGAGAACCGTACGGCGGCAGTCCGTATACCAGGCGGCGACTCGCGCGCGCGCCGTATTGAGCACCGCGTATCAGGTGCTGACGCCAATCCATATCTTGTCTGTAGCGCCGTACTTGCCGGCATGCTCTATGGCATTGAGAATAAGCTTGCAGCGCCAAACCCCATCAATGATATTACTTATGATGAGACTGAGCTTAAACTGCTACCGTTAGATTGGCTCTCAGCGATTCGTAAGTTTGAAGAGAGCGATCTGATCGATGCGCTATTCCCAACCGAGATGATTGAGCTGCTCACTGCAGTCAAAAAGCAAGAAGCCAAGCGCTTTGCTCAGCAAGTTACCAATCTTGAATACCTCACTTATCTACAGGATGTCTAAGATGTCAAATAGCCCTATTACACCGCCCAATGAGCAAAACACGCAGATGAGTAAACCGCCTAGTCATGCGAGCAACAATACGCGCAATATTCCGCACTACTCTGACAAAGGAAAGTACCCTGACAGCTACTATGCTGCTAGTCGTAACCCAAAGCCTGATCGCCCCACATTAAAAGACGACATTCAGGCTGAGATCTGTGTGGTTGGCGGCGGCTATAGTGGCCTCTCAGCAGCGCTGCATTTGCTTGAGAGCGATCACGAAGTCGTGGTACTAGAAGGCGCGCAGATTGGTTGGGGTGCTTCTGGTCGTAACGGCGGTCAAATCGTTAATGGGCTTAATGCTAGCCTTGAGAAGATTAAAAAGTCTTATGGTCAAGAGAACGCAGATTTTGTGGGTAAATTGGTCACGCGCGGCGGCAAAATCATTCGCCGCTTTATTCATGACTATAATATCGACTGCGATCTTAAAGAAAAAAACATCTTTGCCGCCTTTAATGCCAGTCAATTAAAGGACTTACAAAATACGCATACGCTGTGGGAGAGCCACGGTATGCATGATCGCGAGATGCTGGACAAGCAAGGCATCGAGCAGTATATCAATACCGACGCTTATGTCGGCGGCATCATCGATCACTCAGGCGGACATTTTCACCCGCTAAACTTAGCGTTAGGCGAAGCGGCAGCTGTTGAGCAAAAAGGCGGCACTATCTACGAGAATACTTTGGTTGTCGACGTTGAGTATGGTGATGATGCGATCAAAATCATTACCGAGTTTGGCACAGTGACTTGTCAGCAAGCGGTTATCTGCGGTAATGCCTATCTCAATAAAGTCATCCCCAAGCTCACCGACCGCGTTATGCCAGTATCCACCCAGATTATCGCTACTGAACCTCTCGGTGATTTAGCTGATACGCTGATTCCCTCTGACGTTTGTGTCGAGGATGTGCGTTATATCTTGGACTATTATCGTCTATCAGCCGACAAACGCATGTTATTTGGTGGCGGCTCTGTTTACGGTGGTCAAGATCCTGCGGATATCGCTGCCAAAATCGTCCCTAATATGCACAAAATTTTTCCGCAGCTACGTGACGCTAAAGTCGATTACGCGTGGAGCGGTAACTTTGCCTTGTCATTTTCGCGCGTGCCCCAGCTAGGTAAATTACACGAGCGTGTCTATTTTGCTCATGGCTATAGCGGTCATGGCGTCACCGGCTCGCACCTATTTGGTCAGATCTTAGCAGATGCTATCAACGGCAAAACTGATGAATTTGATACTTTTACCAAGATCCCATGGATACCCTTCCCAGGTGGGCGCGCGCTACGTGTGCCTTACTCTGTCATGGGATCGTGGTGGTATGCCCTAAAGGATCGCACTGGTTTGTAGTGGCTATATGAATCAAGCGATTTGTTTTACTTGTTAGCATGACCCCATCACAACAAAGGAGTGTTGTGATGGTTTTTGGCAAGTGGATAGATGACAACTTGCCGACCATAAATAAGAGTGATTTTGCTCTATAAAAATAATGAGCGTTTACAGGGAGTGTATTTATGAACATGAAACTCAACAAAGCAGTTGAGCAGCAGTATCATAATAAGCGAGTGTTTTTGACCGTAGTCGCAGCTGTTGCGATCTATCTTGTTTTTGCCTGGCTAGCCACTAGCCGTGATGCGGACCAGTCTTGGGGCGCATTGTCTTTATTACCGACCCTTCTTGTCCTAGTTACCGCCATTGTCTCAAGACGTCCTTTTGAGTCAATGATAGCGGGCTGCGTGGCGGGTCTTGTCATGCTCAACCCCTTTGACTTGGTCTCCCCTTTTGCGGACAATATCTCTTTGGTACTCGGTAATGAGACTATTATTTGGATTGTCCTTGTGTGTGGCTTGATGGGCGGCCTCATTCAGTTGCTTGAGATCAGCGGCTGCTTGGATGGCTTTAGTGAATGGCTACAAAAAATTATCAAGTCACGCCGGCAATCCTTGTTAGCTACTTTTGCGTTAGGTGTCGTGGTCTTTATCGATGATTATCTCAACTGTCTGGCAGTATCGACCTCTGTCAAAAAACTGACCGATGTCTATCACGTCTCCCGTGAGAAGCTCGCTTACATCGTCGACTCTACCGCAGCTCCTATGTGTATTATCGTCCCTATATCGACTTGGGCAGTATACTTTGCAGGACTACTAGAAGAGAACGGCGTTGCAGGCGACGGCGAAGGTATTGGTCTTTATATTACTGCTATTCCGTATATGGCCTATGCTTGGTTTGCTCTACTCATCGTATTCTTGGTCGCTTATGGTATTTTGGGCGATTGGGGCCCGATGAAAAAAGCTGAAGCACGAGCAAAATCGGGCAACCCTGTCCCTGAAGCTTTTGTCGAGGAGCAGCTGGTCTCTAACGTTAAAGCCAAACGCAAACTGTCATTTAAAGCCAATATTGCAAACTTTGCCTTTCCAATGATTTTGCTTATCGTCTCTACTATTTATTTTGAGATTGATTTGCTGCGCGGTGCCTTATTAACCTGTTTTGTGACTGTCGTAGTGTACTGGGTACAAGGTATTTTAGCGTTCGAGACTCAAGTTGAGGCGATATTTAAAGGCTTTAAAGTCATGCTGTATCCGCTATCAACCGTTATCGGTGGTTTCTTTTTAAAAGAGATTAACGATGAGCTTGGTATGACCACGTACGTCATCGATGCGATCACGCCTTATATGACTATTATTATTTTCCCTGCGGTTATCTTTGCGGTTATGGCGTTCTTGACGTTTGCAACCTCTTCGAGCTGGGGTCTATATGTCCTTGCCATGCCGATTGTATTCCCGATCTCTTTGGCGCTTGGCGTAAGCACACCACTTATGATTGGTGCTTTACTGTCCGCATCCTCTTTTGGTAGCCATGCTTGTTTCTTTAGTGACTCCTCATTACTTGCCGCTCAAGGCGCTGGGTGCTCACCGATGCAACATGCCTTTACGCAGTTTCCCTATGCTCTGCTCGGTGCTGGACTGTCCGTTGTGACCTTCTTAGGTTTGGGGTTTTTGATGGCGTAAGCGGTAATAAGCGCAACTATTAACGATACAGTATTGTTACAACACAATGGGCAATTGCGAATCGGTAATTGCCCATTATTGATTACCAATTAAGTAAAACGGACACGTCGTGTTGTAGCGCAAGATTGGAATGATGTTTTCGCAGTCGGTATAGGCAAAGCACACCATAAAAAGCTATTTCAACTTCGCTGAATCGTTTTGGCCTATATTCTATTTATTATCACTAAAAGGAATCTTCTTATGCGTACGGTTACCGTTGCAACGACCCAAATGGCTTGTGGTTGGGATAAGCAAAAGAACATCGATACAGCAAGCAACTTGGTCACTAAGGCTGCAAAAGCGGGTGCCAACATCATTTTGCTGCAAGAGTTGTTTGAGACGCCTTATTTTTGCCAAGTTCACGACTTTGATTATTTTAAACTGGCAAGCACCGTCGAGAATAACGCCGCTATCACGCACTTTAAGACACTAGCGAAAGAGCTAAAAGTAGTCTTGCCCATTAGCTTTTATGAGCGCTCAGGCAATACCTTTTTTAATAGTGTGACCATCATTGATGCTGATGGAGAGGTACTTGGCACTTATCGTAAAACCCATATCCCAGATGGCATTCCTTATGCTGAGAAGTTCTACTTTACCCCAGGGGATACAGGATTTAAGGTGTGGGAGACTAAATATGCCAAGATAGGCGTGGGTATTTGCTGGGATCAATGGTTTCCAGAATGCGCGCGTAGTATGGCGCTAATGGGTGCCGAATTACAACTCTACCCCACAGCAATTGGCGATGAGCCCACGCTTGGTATAGAGTCAAAGGGACACTGGCAGCGCTGTATGCAAGGTCATGCGGCCGCCAATCTCATGCCCGTAATTGCCTCTAACCGTATCGGTTCAGAGACGATAACGCAAAAAGGCACTGATAGCATCATGTCATTCTACGGTAGCTCGTTTATTACTGATGGGCGCGGCGAGATTATTAAAGAAGCGTCAGCGGATAAACCTGAGATCATAAGTGCCAGTTTTGATCTGGATAAGCTTGCCCGTGATCGTCAGCAATGGGGCGTGTTTCGCGACCGCCGTCCCTCCATGTATGGCACTTTACTGACTCACGGCTAATCCGCGATTACCTCCAAAAGCTTATTAACCCAATAGCCTATTTACAAAGGTGGTTTATATGTCGACATCCAATAAACAAAGACAAGAGCCCTTATCTAAAAGTTTAATCTTGAATTCTACTCCAGTCGCAGACGGCTTTTACATGCCAGCTGAGTTTGAGCCTATAGACAAGGTTTGGATGGTCTGGCCGCACCGGGCGGATAATTGGCGTGATAATGCGGTCCCTGCCAAAGCCGCTTATAGAGCAGTAGCATTGGCAATTGAGCCATTTTGCGCGGTTGCCGTGCTCGTCAATCCTATAGATTATCAAGAGTGCCGTGATAGCTTGCCTGAGAATATCGAAGTCATCGCCATGCTAAGTGATGATGCGTGGGCGCGTGACATTGTTCCGACGTTTTTGATTAACCATAACCGCGAGCTGCGCGCTTGTGATTGGGTATTTAATGCGTGGGGCGGCAACGTTGATGGTCTGTACGCGCCTTGGGACAATGACGATAAGCTTGCTGCGCGCCTATGTGATTATTTAGATATCAAGCGCTACCGCACAGACAACTTTGTGATGGAGGGCGGCGCGTTTCATGTTGATGGCGAAGGTACCGTGTTGACGACTCGCATGTGCTTGCTGAGCCCTGGGCGTAATCCGCACTTAAATGAGTCACAAATTGAGGACACCCTTAAGACTTATCTAAATGCGCAAAAAGTGCTGTGGCTAGACGACGGCATTGATCCTGATGAGACCACGGGACATATCGATGATATCGCTTGCTTTGCCCGTCCTGGCGAAGTGGTGTGTCTGTTCACCGACGACCCGACTCACCCATTCTTTGCCGCCACACAAAAAGCCTATCAGCAGTTATCACATATGACAGATGCAAAGGGCAGACGTTTAAAGGTGCATAAGCTGTGCTGTACCAAGGAGGCGGTCACCTTGCCCAAAAACTATAACATCGCGCCGTCTGATGATGCCAAAGCGCGCCAATCTGGTGATTTATGTATTGCCTCGTATGCTAACTTTTTAATCTGTAATAACGCGGTAATCGTACCGCAATACGAGGATAGTAACGATAGCCTAGCGCTTGCCCAGCTTGAGAATATCTTTCCTCATCATCAGATCATAGGCGTGCAAACTCGTGAGATTGTCTATGGCGGCGGCAATATCCACTGTATCACTCAACAGCAGCCAGCCGGTCAGTCCTAGTCTTTTATATAATCAAAAGTGATACAAGACAGATGGGCGTAAGAAATACAGTAGCCAATCGTATCCGTCTAAGTAAGTCATTGATTTAATCAACATATTTTTGTCAATAGGTTTTGTTTAATCGATTATTTGCGTATAGGCATCCGTATCATATGCTATATTATCGTCATGAGTACGTAGGCAATTCTTGCTTACCCTCTAGTTATCATTATGATTTTTATAAAATAACTAAAATGGAATTTAACCCAAGGAACATATATGAGCGAATATCAAGTTACCAATCCCGCTACAGGCGAAGTTGAAAATACCTACACTACTGCCACCGACCAAGATATCCAAAATGCTATTGAACAAGCAGACAGTGCTTATCAAGAGTGGCAAAAAACCTCGCTTAGCGAGCGCACAGATATACTCAATAAAGTAGCTGACCTCTATGACGAGCGTCAAGATGAGTTGGCACGTATCATTGCCACTGAAATGGGCAAGCCTGTCGCACAAGCCAAAGGTGAGCTTAGCCTAGTTGCGCAGATCTATCGCTACTATGCGGACAACGCCCAAGAGCTATTAGCGCCTAATACCATCGATGTGGATGAAGGTTCAGCCTCAGTCAAAAAACTCCCCGTTGGCGCACTGCTCGGTATCATGCCATGGAACTATCCGCACTATCAGGTCGCTCGCTTTGTCGCACCAAACGTCGTCGCTGGCAATACCATTATCTTAAAGCACGCGCCACAGTGTCCCAATACCGCAGAAGTCATCGTTGATATCCTAAAAGATGCCGGTCTTCCAGAAGGCGTTTATAATAATGTGTATGCCACTAACGATCAAGCGGCAACTATTATTGAAGACAAGCGTGTACAAGGCGTGTCATTGACAGGCTCTGAGCGCGCAGGTGCAGCAGTAGCCAAAATAGCTGGCGGCGCGCTTAAAAAAGTCGTGCTAGAGCTTGGTGGTTCTGATGCCTTTATCGTGACCGCAGATGCTGATATCGCTCAAGCGGTGCAAAACGCTATTGTTGGTCGCTTCGGTAATACAGGACAAGCCTGTAACGCGGCTAAACGTCTAATCGTAGTAGAAGACGTCTATGAGCCATTTGTACAAGGCTTTACTGATGCGGTTCGCGGTATTTCAGCCGCTGATCCTATGCAAGAAGATACCTTTATCGGTCCTATGTCCTCACAGAGCGCTGCTGAAAATCTACAAAAGCAGCTCGATAGTGCAATCGAAGGCGGGGCTACGGTACTGGTTGAAGGCGGCATGAGTAATGACAAAGCAGGTGCTTGGTTTGCGCCTGCCGTCCTCGCTGATGTCGACAGCTCTATGAACGTCTATAGCGAAGAGCTATTTGGCCCGGTTGCTGTCGTTTATAAAGCGCGCGATATCGCTCATGCTATCGAGATTGCTAACGACGTACCCTTTGGTTTAGGCGCTTCTATTCAAACGCAAGATGCCGATCTCGCCGCTGATATCGCTGACAAGTTAGAAGTCGGTATGGTCACTATTAACGCTCCGTCTGGATCTGAGGCCAACACGCCATTTGGCGGTGTTAAACGCTCAGGATTTGGTCGTGAGCTTGGCACATTAGGTATCACTGAATTCTTAAACTATAAGCTTATTCGTGATAAGTCTTAATCTCTAGCTGCTTCAAAAAACTAATCTTTAAACAAACAAAAGCCTAACGTTATCGTGAACTGCCCCCCGAAACTTGGACGGTTTAAGTTTATAACAAGGACTGAGTTCTGTACTGTACAGGGCTTAGTCCT